>CAYRII010000044.1:0-13949 GCA_964424245.1 uncultured Terriglobales bacterium
GCCGCCTTGCCTTCAAAGTGATTGTTGGTAATGACAAACAACGTGTCGGTCTTGGCGGCCACGGCCTGAATTCTTTCCTTCCAGCCGCTCAGTTCGTCCACCGAGTACAGGTAGTTGTAGCGATCGGCGCCGCTTTCCGAACCGAACCACTGATCATAGTTGCGGCCATGCAGGCGCACGTAGCCCAGGCGCGCGGTGGCGTGCGCTGCGGGAGCCAGCGAGCGTCCGATGAGTGGCTGATCAATGTTGCAGAAAGCCACTCCCTGTTCCGCAAAGTAGCGCAGAACGCCTTCGTTGCCCCAGCTTGCATGCCGCACTTCCACCACCCTCGGGTAAGTGCGGAAACGTTCCAGGAGATTCAGCAGGTAGTCACGATTTTCGTTGGTGTTCTTGAAAGAGATCGGAAACTGGATGAGCAGGGCACCCAAACGGCCCTCGCCCGCGATCGCATCCAGGCCCTCTCGGGCCCTGGCTTCGTCATCGGGCCGCGGGGCCAGAGTGGCGGCTGACGTGGGCTCCAACCGTGCCTGCGGCGAGTGCGTCAACGATTGATGCAGTTTGGCGGTAAACAAGAAACCCGGATTGACTTCCGCCACCTTCTGACACCACAACCGCCCCAGCTCCGGCCGGATGTGTCCGTAAAACGACGAGTTAATCTCGATGGTGTCGAAGTACTGCGCCAGGAAGGCAGCGGGGTGTTGCTTCCGCCTCACCCCCCGGGGATACACGATTCCTTCCCAGTCCTTATAGGACCAGCCGGCGGTACCCACGCGAATCTCCGCCTGGGAACTTCCTTCGGCAGTGCCCGCACTCATGGCTCAATTGTAAGGCGTGCCCGCAGCGAAGCGGAGCGCAGCCAATGCGCGGCTTGGGATTTCCGTTGTGAATAAAAACCGGGGCTCCTGGAAGGAGCCCCGTGTCGAGGGAGGAAGAGATGATCTTCCTCGGTCTTGCCGCCCGTATCTCCCCGTTTGGCGGCAAAGTCTTACCCCAGCGCCACGGCCAGGGCCTGCAGCAAATCTAGGATCGTCTCGAAACTCTAGGCGTGCTCGATCCGCGGCTCACCTGGAAAGTGATAGTCCGAAATGCGCACGGCCAGGCCGGATTCCGCAACGGACTGGTTCGGCGTCACCTGGCGGGCCACATTGCCCAAACAAATCACTTCGGGCGATTTTTCGCCCTCCACGTCCACTTCCAGAACCAGCACCAGCTCCACCGGGCGGCTCACCTCCAACCGTTCTTCGCTGCGGAACAATACTCCCGTGCAACTGATGTTTTCCGTTCGCGCTTCCCGCCACTCCGCCTGGCCCAATGGACGAAAACGCACCGGCAACTGCAGGTCGAAACGCCTGGCCCGCGCTGTCCCGTTGAATGCATCCTGGATGGCCCGCACTGCAATACCCTCCGAAGTTTCGCCTGCAACTCTAGACCGTAGGGAGGCTTCTTGAGAATGGCCCATGAGATGGGGTCGCATGGCACGAAAGTGCCATAGGCTTTTCTGCACCATATTCGGTGCGATTCTCATAAACCATCCAAGTGAAGGAGTCTCTCGCGCTCGGAGGCGATGATGGCTGCGTCAGCCGCTGCAGTTGCGCAGCAGGCTCAGCAATCCTTGGCGCGACAATGGTGTTAGGTTGGTTCCACCAGGTTGTGATTGATGGCAAACAGCGCCAATTCCAGTCGCGTAGAGACTCCGAGCTTGTTGAAAACATTGGTGAGGTGGTGCTTGACGGTATCTTCGCTGATGGCAAACTTCTGCGCGATGTCCTTGTTGGTGTAGCCGGCGACGATGGTGGCAACGATTTCCAGTTCCCGGCGCGTGAGTCCGAAATTTTTCTTGCGCGGTTCGGCGGCGGCAGAGGCTACAGCCTGGCGCAGGTACTGCACCAGGTCGGAAACGCTCTCCCGGCCCACCCAGAATTCGCCTGCCATGACCGTGCGAATGCACTTCAACAGCATCTGCGTGGCGGATTCCTTGAGCACCACGCCGCGGGCGCCGAGTTGCAGGGCCTCCACAATCTGCTCTTTGCCGACGGCGGCAGCCAGCACAATGGTGCGCACCGGCACTTGACCATCCGTCAGCTGGCGCAGCGCCGTCATGCCGGGCATGCGCGGCATGGCCAGGTCCAGCAACAGGATATCGGGCTTGAGTTGGCGCGCCAGTTTCAGAGCCTCGGCGCCGTCAGCGGCCTCACCCACCACCGTGAAATCGCTCTCGGCCTCAAGGAGTCGGCGCAGGCCGTCACGAAAAATGGCATGATCATCCGCCATCAGGATCCGGATTGGCTGTTTATCCATAGGCCCTCTGCGGGAAGCTGATTTCCAGGCGTGCACCACGGCCCGGGAACGATTCTATCGTGAGCGAGCCTCCGATGGCGCGCACGCGCTCGCGGATCACGCGCGGCCCGATGCGCCCCGCCTCCAGTTCCTCCTGGGACAGGCGGCCGACGAAGTCGAACCCCCGGCCGTCGTCGGTAATCACCAGGCGGCACTGGCCGTTCTCGGCCGTCAGCCGCACCAGCACGCTGCGCGCGTCACTGTGCTTGAGCACGTTGATCAGGCCCTCCTGCACAATGCGCGCCACGTCGCGGCTGAGGCGCGCGGGCAGCGCCAGTTCCGGCAAGTCCGAGTCCAACCGGGCGGCGATGCCCGTCTCGCGCTGGAACTTGTCCACCAGGTCGGCAATGTACTCCATCAGCTTGCGGGGATCGACCTCAGCCGGACGCATTTGCTGCATCAGCTCCCGCAGATTCAGGATTTCCTTGCGCAGAAGCTGCTGCACCTGTTCCAGCTCCTCAGCCACCTCCTGGGCGCCTTTCTTGCGACGTGCTACGTCCAGCCGCATCTCCACCGCGATCAGCGACTGGATGGTGCCATCGTGCAGCTCGCGAGCCATACGCGCGCGTTCCACCGCACTGGCGCGCGCGCGCAACCGGCGGAGAAGGTAGACGTTGTAGATGGCCGGACCAACCTGGCGAACCAGATTCTGCAAAAAGCGAACGTGAGTTTCGCGGTCGCTGGCTGCTTCTGGATCCAGAAGGTAGACGCGCCCGAACCATTGCTCGCCGAAGTGAAACGAGGCCGCCAGCAGCTTCTGGAAATCGTGCAGCACCACAAAGCTGTCCGGCAGGCCTCCCAGGGCGCCCGACATTCGCCGGCCCTCCGCATCCAGCGCCAGAATGTCGAACGTAGTGGCCCGCCATGGCCCGGACGGCCGGGACGCATGCCAGCTATGGGCTGAGGTGGGAAACAGGTAGGATTCCCGCTCTGCGGACAACAACTCGGTGTTCTCAAACGAACTCTGTGCCTGGCCCCCCTCCTGCCGCGCCTGCCACAGAAAGACGCGTCCACTGGACGCTTCTCGAATCACGAACAACGCCTGTCGCGCCTCGAAAATGTGCATCAGGTCGTCCAGCACGCCGTGCAGAGTGCCGCGCAGGCCTGCTTCCACTTTTGCCCGCCCCAGGATTCTGGGCAACAAGGCGCTCTCGACCCGCAATCGTTTCTCCGTTTCTGCCAGATAGCCCAGCAGAAAGCCCAGAATCAACAGGTAGGCTGCGCGCATGATCAGCCGGTTCAGCACCACCCCGCCCACCAGGAACTCGTTGAGGGGACCGAACGTGAATGCGATCGCCTCAGCCAGAAGCAGCGCAATCGAAGCGCCTGCAGTGAGTACCGTTTCCCTAAAGCCCCAGCGGTAGGCTGCTGCCAGGAGCACGAAGACAAAGAACAGGAAAAAGGGGCTGTTCGGGCCTTCGGTGAAGAAGGTCAGGACGGTGGGCCAGGCAATGTCAGCGGCGTGCACCGCGAGGCGAAATGTCGCGTCCGGATTTTGGTGCAGGCGCACGAGAACCAGGATGGCGATGCTGTACACCACATAGGCCACCAGAAGGCCGTATGCCAGGGCGGCATAGCGCGTGGGTTCTGTGGGATCCAGGTAAATGGCGAGGAGCGCGCTCGTGGCCAGGAACACACGCCCGCCCGCCAGCACGCGCTCCACGCGCTGCACTTCGCCGGGAGACTCCGGCATGTTCAGCCGTTTGCGAAACTGCAAGGAACTTGCCTGGAAGAGCAAGAATGCGCCGCCTGAAACTCTGCGCGCATTATCTCTGATTCTTACGCTAGCGCCAAGACACTGCGAATGCAGTGCGGGCTAAATCCCCGCCTCGATGCGGGCGCGCGGGTCAAGGTAGTCGCGCAAAGCGTCGCCCAGGAAGTTGAAGGAGAGCACGGCCAGCATGACGGCGCCTGCGGGAAACAGAACCAGGTGGGGCGCATCCACCAGGTGAGAGCGTCCATCGTTGAGCATCGAGCCCCAGCTGGCCGTGGGCGGAGGCACACCCAGTCCGAGGAAACTCATCGTGGCTTCGGCCAGCACCGCACCCGCCATGCCGATGGCGGCTTGCACAATCACCGGCTGAATGATGTTGGGCAGGATGTGGCGCGTGATCAGCCGCCAGTCGCTGGCGCCTACGGCGCGCGCCGCTTCTACGAACTCGCGCTCGCGCACCGCCAGCACCTGCCCGCGCACCAGGCGCGCGTAGCCCACCCAGCCACCGAGCGACAGCGCCAGCACCAGGTTGAAGAGTCCGGGACCGAGAAAGGCCACAAAGGCTATGGCCAGAAGGATGCCGGGGAAGGAGAGAAAAGCGTTCATCACCACCACGTTGAAAAACCGGTCGACCCCGCCTCCGTAAAACCCGGCCAGCGATCCGATCACCAGTCCTGCCAACAACGAGAGCAGCA
Organism: uncultured Terriglobales bacterium; assembly: GCA_964424245.1. Taxonomy (GTDB): domain Bacteria; phylum Acidobacteriota; class Terriglobia; order Terriglobales; family Acidobacteriaceae; genus CAYRII01. The sequence continues at coordinate 4,747 of CAYRII010000044.1, forward strand.
CCACACTGGAACCCACCAGAAGCGAAATGCGCGCGCCATAGAGGGCACGGGAGAAGATGTCGCGGCCCAGTTCGTCCGTGCCGAACCAGTGCGCGGTCGAGGGGCCGTTGAGTCTCGCGGGCAGGTCGATCTGCGCCGGGTCCTGCGGCGCCAGCCAGGGGGCGAACAAGGCGCAGAAGGCAAACAGAGTGATCAGCACCGCACCCACCACCGCCAGCGGATTTTGCCGCAACACGCTCACGTCTGCCTCACTGCCGGATCCTGGGATTCACCAGCGAGTAGGTCAGATCGGTGAGAAAATTGGCTGCCACGTAGGTGAGTCCGATGGCTAGAATGCATCCTTGCACCAGGTAGTAGTCGCGATTGGCGATGGCCTGCACCGTCAAACGGCCAATGCCCGGCCAGGAAAAGATGGTTTCGGTGACGATGGCGCCCGCCAGCAGCGCGCCAAATTGCAGTCCCACGACGGTCAGCACAGGGACCAGAGCGTTGCGCAGCGCATGGCGATAGACCACAACTCGCTCACTCAACCCCTTGGCACGCGCGGTGCGCACGTAATCCTGGCCCAATTCCTCGAGCATCGCAGTGCGCACCATGCGGGTGAGGATGGCGGCCAGCGCTGCGCCCATGGTGACGGCCGGCAACACCAGGTGCGCCGCGGAGCCTTCGCCGGAGACTGGCAGCCAGCCCAGGCCGATGGCAAATACCAGGATCAGGATCGGCCCCATGGCAAAGTTGGGGAACGAGAGTCCGAGCAGGCTCACCAGACCCAGCATCCGGTCGTCCCAGCGGTTGCGCCGCCGCGCCGAGCGGACTCCAGCGGGTACTGCCAGCGCAATGGCAACGGCCAGCGCGGCCATGGTCAGTTGCAGAGTAGATGGGTAGCGCTCGGCGATGATCGCACCCACGTCGCGATCAAAGCGTAACGAGCGGCCCAGGTCGCCGCGGAATACGCCCTTCCAGTAGTTGACATACTGCCGGCCGAGAGGAACATCCAGGCCGTAATCGTGCCGGGCTTTTTCGATGTCCGCACTCGCCGCCCCCTCACCCAGCATCTGCTGAATCGGGTCCCCGGGAACCAGGTGGATCAGAAGAAAGACCACCGAGACCACCAGCCAGATGACCGGCAAGGTGTACAGAATCCGTGTTCCCAGGTAGCGCATCATGGCCGGATCCGGTTTAGTCGCCCGCCCGTTCGAGTGAGGTTGTGTCCTTGGCTTGCACTTTCACCTTTGCCACCCGTCGGCCCTCCATCTGCAGAACCGTAAAGCGCCAGGCTTCGTATTCCAGGCTTTCTCCGCCCGCAGGGATCCTGCCCAAACGAGCCAGCATGAATCCCGCCAGGGTTTCGAAGCCCTGGTCGCGCGGCAGGGCAAGGCGGTGTTGCAACTCCAGGTCGCGCAGGTTTTCCGAGCCGTCGAGAACGAGGGTGGTGGATCCGGGCGGCGGAGGAGGCCGCTCGCCAACATCGTACTCATCCTCGATCTCGCCCACGATTTCTTCCAGGGCGTCCTCCACCGTAACCATCCCCACCGTAGAGCCGAACTCATCCACCACCAGGGCGAGGTGCCGCTTCTTGGTTTGGAACTCAACCAGGAGGTCGGAAACGGGTTTGGTCTCCGGCATCACCAGCACATCGCGCATGATCTGGCGCACGGGCGCGGAGAGCGACATCTGGTCCGGCACCACGCCGTTGCGCACGTGCACCAGCTTCTGATGCATGATGTGCGCCAGATCCTTGGAATACAACACTCCCACGATGTGCTCGGGGCCCAATCGCGGATCGTAGAGGGGCACACGCGAGTGCTGTTCTTCCACCACGCGGGACATCGCCGCTTCCATGGGCATGTCGGCGGGGAGAGAAAAAATGTCCCGCCGGGGCACCATGATTTCGCGCACCGTAACGTTGCCCAACTCCAGGGCGCGGTGCAGCATTTCCTCCTGCAAGGGCGGCAGCAGTCCCACACGCCGGCTGGCGGTAGCAATGAGCTTGAGCTCATCCGGCGAATGCACGCCCCCTTCCCGCACCGGCCGCGATCCGAAGATGCGCAGCACCAAGGCCGAGGAGCGGTTCATGATGACCAGGAAGGGCCGGAACAGCGTCATGAAAAAATTCATCGGGGCGGCCACGGCCAGGGCGATGCGCTCGGCGCGTTGCAGCGCCAGCGACTTGGGCACCACTTCGCCCAGGATCACGTGCAGATAGGTGATAAGGGAAAAGGCGATGGTCACAGCTACGGCATGGGCATACAGCGAGGCATAGGGAACCCCGGCAATCGCCGGCTCAATGAGCGTGGCCAGGGTGAATTCGCCCACCCAGCCCAGCAGCAGGCTGGCGATGGTGATGCCGAACTGCACCGCGTTGAGAACTTCGTCCAGGTTCCGGTGCAGTTTTTGGACGGTGCGGGCTCCGATGCGGCGCGCTTCCACCAACTGCTGGATGCGCGTGTCGCGCACGCTTACCAGGGCAAATTCCGCCGCAACGAAGAAGGCGTTCAACGCTACCAGCAGAATCAGAAGGAACACCCGCAGCAGCACGAGGGTGACCATGGGAGTCTGAATTCTATCAAGAAACGCCCGCGGGCCCTGCTTTTGCGCTTTTTCCTGCTACCTTTTGCCCCCTATGATGGTCTAAGCAAGGAAGCCGCGATGTCCCGGTCGAGTACCCCAAAAAATACCGGCCGGTGGAACCATTTTCCGCTGGCAGACGTACAGTACATTCAGGAAGACGCCCGCAAGGCGAGTGCGCCGCATCTGGCGAGGAGGCATGCGTGGCCAACGGCAACGGCAAGAAAAACAAGAAAAAAAGGCTTTTTCTCATTCTCGGCGTGGTTGGGGCTGTGCTCTTGGCGGCGGGCGCCCTGGTGGCCTTCACCCGCGGCGGCACCAAGATTGACCCCAGCAAACTCGCCAAGGTGGAGAAAGGTGACCTGGCCAAGAGCGTGGTCGCTACCGGCAAGGTCGAGCCCATCACCAAGGTGGAGATCAAGTCCAAGGCCAGCGGCATCGTCAAGCGCCTATACGTGGATGCGGGCGATACCGTCAAGGTCGGACAGCTCTTGGCCGAGCTGGACAAGGAAGAGATCCAGGCGCGGGTGCGCGAGGCCACGGCGGCCTTGGAGGGCGCCCAGGCCAATCAGCGCGCCGCCGAAGCCGACATGGAGCGCGCCAAGGTAGACTCCCTGGGTCCCGACGTACCCCTGCTGCTGCGCGCCTTCGAACGTGCCCAGGAAATGGCGCGCCAGGGCGTGGTCTCGCAGGCACAACTGGATGATGCCCAGAAAAACTACGAGCTCGCGGTGAACAAGCAGGAGATGGCCCGCGCCCAGCTCACCGTCAGCAAGGCCAAGCTCGCCCAGGCCAGGGCCCAGGTGCAACAGGCCACCGCCAATCTGGAGCGCGCCCAGGAGGAGTTCCGCAATTCGACTCTGGTGGCCCCCATCGACGGCCTCGTGCTCTCTCGCAACGTTGAGGTGGGCGACGCCGTCAGCTCCATTCTGATCCTGGGTTCCTCTGCCACCCTCATCATGTCCATCGGCGATACCGGCGAGGTCTACGTGAAGGGCAAGGTGGACGAAAGCGACATCGGGAAGGTCTTTTTCGACCAGCCCGCGCGCATCAAGGTGGAGTCGTTCAAAGACAAGACCTTCAACGGCAAGGTCACCAAGATCTCGCCCCTCGGCGTGGAGAAGGACAACGTCACCACGTTCGAGGTCCGGGTTTCCATCGATAACGCCACCGGCGAGCTGAAGGCGGCCATGACGGCCAACGCAGAAATTCTGCTCGAGGAACACAAGGGCGTGCTGCAAATTCCCGAGGGCGCCATCATGTATGACAAAGACCGCAATGCCTCCGTCGAGGTTCCCGACCCCAAAGGGGAAAAGGGCAAGCGCAAAGTGGCGTTAAAGATTGGCATTTCCAACGGCGCCAAGACCGAGGTGCTGGAAGGCCTGAAGGAAGGCGACCAGGTGATCTTGCAATAGTTCGGAATCTGCCGTGAGACCCGGCAACTCGCACGGCACCGAATGCGGCGAATTCCGCAATCAGCGGCACAACCTGCCGCCCGCGAAAGGGACTATGAACAGGTATCGCCAACCAGGGCCAGCCATGTTGCTGGCCCTGCTGATTTCTGCAGCCTTGCCGGCCACGGCCCAGGATGGGTACTTCCGTCGCGCGCTCACGGTCAGCGGCGCCGTCGAGCTCAACATCGAGAACAACTCGGGAGACATCGTGGTGCACGACGGCCCGCCCGGCTCCGTCACCGTTATCGGGCGCATCCGCATCAAGAACAGCTTGTTCTCCGGCGGCGACCTGCAGGGACGCATCCGCCAGCTGGAGTCCAACCCGCCCCTGCTGCACAACGGCAACAGCATTCGCATTGAGCCCATACGCGACATTGCCCTCAGCCGCCGCTTGTCCATCCATTACGAACTCGTGGTTCCGGCCGAAACCCGCATGGCTTCCCGCACCGGGTCCGGCGACCAGACCGTGGAAGGCCTGCGCGGGCCCATCCGGCTGCACACCGGCTCCGGCGACCTGAAACTCACCAGCATTGGCGGCGACATCGAAGTCGATACCGGCTCGGGCGACGTGACCCTGGAGGACATCCGCGCCGGCGCGCAGGCGCAGACCGGCAGCGGCGACATCCGTGCCATGGGTATTCGCGGCGGCCTCCGGGCACGAACCGGGAGCGGCGACGTCCGCCTGCGTCAGCTTGATGGCGGCCCCATCGTTGTCTCTACCGGGTCCGGCGAAGTGCACATGAGCGACATCGTCGGCGCCCTCGAGGCCTCTACCGGCAGCGGCGACATTCGCGTAGAGGGCGAGCCCACCGGTCCGTGGAAGATTCATGCCGGCTCGGGCGATGTTCTCCTGCGCATTCCGTTTGATGTTGGCTTCCAATTGGATGCCGAGACCACAAGCGGCAGGATTCAGACGGACAGGCCGATGCAGCATACCCGCTCGGCCGGCCGAACGCGTGTCCATGGAACAGTAGGAGACGGAAGCGTTTCCCTCACCGTGCGCACCGGCAGCGGCGATATCGAGATTCGGTAACCGGCATCCATGAACCTGGCGGAAATTCTGCGGCAGACTTTCTCCACCCTGCGCGCCCACAAGATGCGCAGCTTTCTGACCATGTTTGGAATTGTGTGGGGCATCGCCTCCGTGATCCTCATGGTCGGCCTGGGCAAAGGCTTCAGCCGCGACCAGAAGGAGCGCCTCAAGACCATCGGCACCGGCCTGGTGATCGTCTGGGGCGGGCGCACCAGCAGCCAGGCGGGCGGTTATGCCGCCGGTCGTGAGATTCAACTCGAGGCGCGCGACGCACGCACCATCCGCGAGGAGTGCTATCTGGTCAAGAACGTCAGCCCCGAATTGCGCCGCAGCGTGACCCAGGTCAGCCCCTTCAACTCCTCCGCCCGCCCCGTGCGCGGCGTCTGGCCTTCCTACCAGAATTTTCGCTCGCTCAAGACCTCTGAAGGCCGCCTGATGAATGAAGAAGACGAAGCCCAGGCCCGCCGCGTGGTCGTGCTCGGCGTGGAGGCGCGCGACCAGCTCTATCCCGGAAAGCCCGCCATCGGCGAGATGCTTTCCATGAACGGCCTGCCCTATATCGTCATCGGCGTGCTCGAGCGCAAGCGGCAGACTGGCAGCTACGGCAGCGGCCCGGATAACACCCAGCTCTTCGTTCCCTTCTCCGCCATGGCCCGCGATTTTCCTCCCAGCCGCCCCGGGACTTATCCCGGCTGGATCAACAACCTGGTCTTCGAGGTCCACGATCCGGAGCACCACGAGGAGGCGGAAATGCAGGTGCGCCGCGTGCTCGGGCGCCTGCACCACTTCGAAGCCACAGACAAGGACGCCCTGTTCATCTGGAACACCATGCAGGGCTCACGGCTGGTGCAGCGCATCTTCGACGTGATGACTTTGTTCTTCGGTTCCATCGCCGTCACCACGTTGTTCCTGGGCGGCATCGGCGTGATGAACATCATGCTGGTCTCGGTCACCGAGCGCACGCGGGAAATCGGCGTGCGCAAGGCCATGGGCGCCACCCGCTCCGACATCCTGCGTCAGTTCTTTGCTGAGTCCGTCGCCCTCACGCTGTTCAGCGGCATCTCCGGACTGGCCGTCGGCATCGGCCTTTCCCTGCTCATGGCCAGCGTTCCCCTGCCGGAGTTCATCCCGGCTCCCGTCATTTCTTCCTGGGCCATGGTGGTTTCCGTACTCACACTGGCCATCATTACCGTTACCGCCGGCATGTACCCCGCGCAGCGTGCCGCCGAAATGACTCCGGTGGAGGCCTTGCGCCACGAGTGATGCCATGCTGCTGAAAGAAGTCATCGTGCAAGGCTGGACCTCGCTGATGCGCCATCGTCTGCGCTCGGCGCTCACCATGCTGGGCATCGTCTGGGGGCTGGCCTCGGTCGTGCTTCTTCTGGCCTACGGCCGCGGGCTTGGAGACAGCATCTATGCCGCCTTCCTCGGCATGGGCAACGATGTGGTCCATCTCTGGGCAGGACAGACCAGCATGCAGGCGGGCGGCCAGCGCGCCGGTCGCCGCATCCGCTTTCGCCTGGAAGACGTGCAGGCCATCCGCGACGAAGTTCCACTGGTCAAGGCCATCAGCGGAGAGTACGACGACACGCTCGGCTTCAAAGTGAACAACCGCGTCATCTCCATCACCGTCAAGGCCATCGAGTATCCCTACGGGGCCATGCGCCGCCTGGACGTCGAGCAAGGCCGGTATTTCGAGGAGAGCGAATTCACCCAGCGCCGCCGCGTGGTCATCTTCGGCTCCGATGCCGTCAAGAAAGTGTTCGGCAACCGTCCCGCCGTGGGCCAGTTCGTCAGCGTGCAGGGCATGCAGTTTGAAGTGATCGGAATCTTGCGCAAGAAAATTCAGGACGGCTCCAACAACTGCCAGGACAACGACTGCGCCTTTCTTCCCTTTGACACCATGCGCGACCTGTTGAGCATCCGCGACCCCCAGATGATCCTCTTTCAGCCCGTGGACCCGGCACTGAACAAGGAGACTCTCGCGGCCGTGCGCGCCGTGCTCGCCCGGCGCCACCATTTTGATCCCCGGGACGAAAAAGCCCTGCCCAACTGGGACACCATCGAGCAGGGCCGCGAAATGCGCCAGTTCAGCATCGCGCTCGAGGTCTTGCTGGGCCTGATCGGGGCCATGACGCTGGGCGTGGGCGGCGTCGGAGTGATGAACATCATGCTGGTCTCCGTCACCGAGCGCACCCGCGAGATCGGTTTGCGCAAGGCCGTGGGCGCCCGCCCGCGCCACATTCTGCTGCAGTTCCTTGCCGAAGCCCTCGTGCTCACCTTCCTCGGCGGCCTGGTGGGGATGCTGCTCGCCGTGGCGCTCTCCCACGCCATTCCCCCTATGCCCCTGTACAGCGATCTGTACGAAACGGTGAACAACGAAGGCGATATCTTCCTTCGCGCTTCCGTCTCCGTAATGGCGATTTCCTTTGTCATTCTCTCGGCGGTGGGAATCGTCTCCGGGTTCTGGCCCGCGCTCAAGGCGGCGCGCTTAAACCCCATCGAGGCCCTGCGCTACGAATAGGGTTTCGCGCGCCTTGGGCATTCCTGCCGCACCGCGTTGACCCTTCTTCGCGCCGCGTGTTATAAAATCCATTCGCTTCGCCCCGGCACATCCGGGGTGGGGCATCGGACGCGGCCAAGCTAACCTCATCTTTTCCCTGTCTAGTGGAAGCGCGTTCCCGGGTTATCCCGCGGGCGTCCGTCCTTTGTCCGGAAGCGACCGCGCCGATCACCCGAACCATTCCTGCACAAACATGGAAGTTGGAGGGACTCATATGCAAACCTGGCTCGCAGCGAGCCTCATCTGGCAGGCAGCGCCCGTGGCAAGCGAAACGGCGTCCTTCTGGTTGTGGCTGTCGCTGGGCATCAGCGGACTGGCGCTGGTCGTCGCCCTGTTGTTCGCGCGCAATGTCCTGGCGGCCGATACCGGCACCGCAGAAATGCAGGTCATTTCCAACGCCATCAAGGAGGGCGCGGAAGCCTTCCTGCGCCGCCAGTACAAGACCATCGGCTGGCTCAGCCTGGTGCTGGCTGCCATCCTGTTCGGCGGTTTTCAGCTCTCCGAGCACCACCAGCAACTCGCCGGGAAAACGGTCATCAGCTTTCTCATTGGCGCCGCCTGTTCCGGCTTGGCGGGCTTCACCGGCATGTACGTTTCCATCCGCGCCAACATTCGCACCGCCAGCGCCGCGCGCAGCAGCTTGAACCGCGCCCTGCAGATCGCTCTGCGCGGCGGCGCCGTCACCGGCCTGGTCGTCGTGGCTCTCTCCTTGCTTGGTGTGGGGCTGCTGTTCTTCTTTTTCGACGGCATGAACAACCCCCACGAAGTTCCCTATGAAATCGTGGGCTTCGGCTTCGGCGCCTCCTTTGTGGCGCTCTTCGCCCAGCTCGGTGGCGGCATTTACACCAAAGCCGCAGACGTGGGCGCAGACCTGGTGGGCAAGGTCGAGGCCGGCATCCCCGAGGATGACCCCCGCAATCCCGCCGTCATCGCTGACCTGGTGGGAGACAACGTAGGCGATTGCGCCGGCCGCGGCGCCGACCTGTTCGAATCCACCGCCGCGGAAAACGTGGGCGCCATGATCCTCGGCGCCGCCCTCCTGCCCCACTTCGGCATTCTGGGAGTGCTCTTCCCCCTGGTGGCGCGCGCCTTTGGGCTCATCGCCTCCACCATTGGCGTGCTCGTGGTCAAAACCCGCGAAGACGCCGACCCCATGGACGCTCTCAACCGCGGCTACTACGTCACCACCGTGTTCGCCATCGCCGGCTTTGGTGTCGCCGTTTACTACCTGCTCGGCGCAAACTGGTGGTTCTTCGGGGCGGGCGTGGTCGGCATCATCACCTCGTTCCTGTTCGTCTACATCACCCAGTACTACACCGAATACCGCTACCGGCCCGTGCAGGACATTGCCAAAGCCTCCACCACCGGCCCGGCCACCAACATCATCAGTGGTCTGGCCGTCGGCCTGGAGACTCCCGCCGCTCCCGTGGTCGTCATCAGCGGCGCGCTTCTGCTCTCCTACTGGTTTGGCATGAAGGGGCTGGAAAGCATCGCCGGCATTTCCGATTACGCCAAAGCCATCTACGGAACGGCTGTGGCCACAATGAGCACGCTTTCCACCGCCGCCTACATTCTGGCCATGGAT
>CAYRII010000045.1:0-13361 GCA_964424245.1 uncultured Terriglobales bacterium
AACACCTACTTCGGCCTCTACTTCCAGGACGACTGGAAGGTTCTCTCCAACCTGACCCTCAACCTGGGTCTGCGTTGGGATTTCGACGCCCAGATACTGGCCCACGGCGGTCTCAGCCAGCCCTGCCCCTCAGCCGGCCCCCCCGCCACAACCGAAGCCGGGTGCCTGTGGCTCAGGCGGGCGCTCGGTACACATGACACGCCCAACTACAAGAACTTTGGCCCGCGTTTTGGGTTCGCGTGGGATCCTTTCAAGAAGGGAACCACGGTGATTCGCGGCGGCTATGGCATCTATTACGACCGCGTCGTCTTGGAAGTGCCTATTCTGGAAGTGCTGCTGGACGGGCGCGTGATTCGTCTTGAGGTAAACGGAGGGCTCCTAACCGGCCAAACCAATGTAACGCTGACGTCCCCCTTTGCCGGGCCGCTGGTTCCCGGCGTGGGTATTGGCGTCAACATCATGGATAACAGCTCCCGGCAACCCCTGGTGCAGCAGTTCACTTTCGGCCTGCAACACCAGTTCGGGAAGGATTGGATCGTCTCGGGCGACGCCGTGCACAACTTCGGACAACGGTTGCTCATCGGCCGCTTCCTGCGCCAAGGCACCAGTCAGGATCCGGCCATCTTGCTCACATGTCCAAATGGTGTTGACCCTTGCACCGTAGTCGACCCAGCGACCACAATCCCCGACGCCATCACCAACATCGAGTCTTCCGCCAAGTCGTGGTACAGCGGGCTGCTGGCCAGCTTGCAGAAGAAGCCCACCGGCAGTGGCGCTTGGAAGTGGGGATTCAACATCAATTACACACTGTCCAAGGCTTACAACTACGCCAACGACGACCAGATCCCCTTCAATGGAGCTGAGGATGCTGTGAACACCGCCCTGGGGGTGAACAACCTGCGGTTGGAGAAAGGCTATGCGCCCACAGATGAGCGGCATCGCTTCGTCTTCTACGGTATCTTCGAAATGCCGTGGAGGTTGACGTTTTCTCCCATCTGGACCATAGCTTCAAGCGTGCCCATCGACTCGTTCGTACCAGGAATCAACGCCCGGCTGCCTCTGCTGCAGCGCAATGCCCTAGCAAGGGATATCCAGACGGGAACACAATTGAATGCCGTCATCACGCAGTGGAACGCTCTGCCGGCGTGCAACAGCGCACTGCCGCCCGCTATGCGGCCCTTCCCGTGCAATGCAGGTGGACCGCTGCCCCTGGTGAACCCGAACCTGGAATTTGGCGACAGCTTCAACTCGCTTGACTTCCGGCTCACCAAGACGTTCACCTTCGCTGAGCGGCACAACCTGCAGCTCATCGGCGAGGCCTTCAACATCTTCAACATCACCAACATCCGGGGCTTCAACAACAACAACTTCTCCGGGTTCCTGAATGACATCACGTCGTCCACCTTCAACCGTCCCATTCGCACAGCCGGCGGATTCTTCGGAGCGGGCGGACCGCGGGCCTTCCAGTTTGCGGTGCGTTACACGTTCTGACCGCAGAAGACGTTGGAACAGTTGGTGCGGGGCCGAAAGGCCCCGCATTTTTTTGTAACGAAGGTATCCAGCAGCAGCGGCCGGCGGAACGGAGCCTGCGTCACGGGCGCCCTGTTAGAATCAAGTTTGAAACCCACCGCAATGGACCGCAAATTCATCCGCAACTTTGCCATCATCGCCCACATTGACCACGGAAAATCCACACTGGCGGACCGCCTTCTGGAGCTGACCGGAGCGCTCACGGCGCGCGAGATGCAGGAGCAAGTGCTGGATGCCATGGACCTGGAGCGGGAGCGGGGCATCACCATCAAGGCGCATGCCGTGCGCATGAACTACGTGGCGCGCAGCGGGCAGAGCTACCAGCTCAACCTGATTGATACGCCGGGGCACGTGGACTTTAGTTATGAGGTGTCGCGCTCGCTGGCCTCCTGCGAAGGAGCCCTGCTGGTGGTGGACGCCTCGCAAGGCGTGGAGGCGCAGACGCTGGCCAACTCCTACCTGGCGATCAACCACGGCCTGGAAATCATCCCCGTGATCAACAAGATTGACCTGCCCAGCGCCGACGTGGAACGGGTGAAAGAGATGATCGAGCAGGCCGTGGGGCTGGATACCTCGAACGCGCTGCTGGTAAGCGCCAAGACGGGACAGGGCGTGCCCGATGTGCTGGAAGCCATTGTGGCGCGCATTCCGCACCCGCGCGGCTCACCCAATACACCGTTGCAGGCGCTGATTTTCGACTCCTGGTTTGATCCCTATCGCGGGGTGGTGGTGCTGACGCGCGTGGTGCACGGCACGCTGCGCCAGGGTGAAAAGATCCGTTTGTGGTCGAACGGCAGAGTGTTCGAAGTGGAGACCCTGGGAGTTCTGACCCCGAAGCCGGTGGAGGTGGAGTCGCTGGCAGCCGGGGAGGTCGGGTTCCTGATGGCCAACATCAAGAACGTGGCCGACAGCAAGATCGGCGACACCATCACCTCAGAGTCGCGGCCCGCCATCGAGCCGCTGCCCGGGTTTGAAGAGGTCAAGCCCATGGTGTTCGCCGGGCTCTACACGGTGGAAGCTCACGAGCACACGCAACTGCGGGAAGCGCTGGAAAAGCTGCGCCTGAACGACTCCTCGTTTTTCTTCGAACCGGAGAGTTCGGTGGCGCTGGGGTTTGGTTTTCGCTGCGGCTTTCTGGGCCTGCTGCACATGGAGATCATCCAGGAGCGCCTGGAGCGCGAGTTCAATTTGAATTTGATCACCACGGCTCCCGGCGTGCGCTTCCGGATTACGCGCACCGATGGCGGGGTGGTGGAAGTGGACAACCCCGCCAAGTGGCCAGCGACGAGCGAAATCGCGAGAGTGGAAGAACCGGTGATCCTGGCGACCATCCTGACGGGGGAAGAGTACGTGGGCAGCATTCTGAAGCTGGTGGAGGAAAAGCGGGGGCGGCAGAAGGGCTTTGAATACGTCAGCGCCTCGCGTGTGATGCTGACCTATGAGCTGCCGCTGAACGAAATTGTCTTGGACTTTTACGACCGGCTGAAGTCCGTCTCCCGCGGGTACGCTTCGCTGGACTACCACCTTTCGGGCACGTGGGAGTCGCCCATGGCGAAGCTGGATATCCTGGTTTCCGGCGAACCTGTGGACGCGCTCTCGCTGATCGTGCACCGCGAGGCGGCCTACGAGCGCGGCCGGGCCCTGGCGGCCAAGATGAAGGAACTGATCCCGCGGCAGATGTTTGAGGTCGCCATCCAGGCCGCTCTGGGGGGCAAGATCATTGCCCGCGAGACGGTGCCTGCCATCCGCAAAAACGTGCTCGCCAAGTGCTACGGCGGCGACATCACGCGCAAGCGCAAGCTGCTGGAGAAGCAGAAAGAGGGCAAGAAGCGCATGAAGCGCATCGGGCGCGTGGACATCCCCCAGGAAGCGTTTCTGGCGGTGCTGCGCGTAGGCGAAAGCTGAATCCCCCGACGTTTCCGGGAAAGTCCACGCGCTATCTTCTTCCGGCCAAGACGAAGTTCACCGTAACCTGCGTTTCCACTTGCACCGGCACGCCATTCAGCACATACGGTCTGTAGCGCCACTGCTGCACGGCCTGCAGTGCCGCGCCGCGCAGCCAGGGATGGCCGCTCAGCACGTGCAGCTCCTGAATTTCTCCGTCCTTGCTGATCACGGCGCGCAACACAACCTGTCCTTGTACCCCGGACCGCTTGGCCAGCTCCGGATAGATGGGCAGGACGCGATGCAACAGGTATCCCTGATCCAGCACCGAAACAACCACGCGTTTCGGAAGCGGGTCGGGCGGGCGCACGACGGGCGCCAGGGCGGGGCCGAGTCCCCAGGGCACGCCGATCCGCGAGCCTCCCTGGGGGCAGATTCCGGCACAGTCAATCGCCGGAGAGCCGGGACTCGGCGGCGCCGGAGTTTCACCATTCTCTGCCGGGATGTGGCCGGGTATTCGAGCAGGCTGGTGCCAAACGGGTGCCTCCCGAGGCGATGAGGTGGAAGTGGAAGAGGAGCTGCCTGCCGACTCCGCGGCAGGCGCTGAGCCCAACCTGCGATCGGGGCGCCACAATGGGTTGGCTCACGCGCGGCGTGGCGATGGACTGCGGGGCGATCAAAGGCAACAGCAGAACCATGGCCATGACTGCCGTTTGGGCAGTCAGGGAAAGCAACATGGCCCAGCCTCTCCGGGTGTGGCCGCTGGCAGCGGAATCGAGCATGGCACTTTCAAACATCGAGTGCCTCCAAGTGCGGTGATGTCGTCTGTGCTGCCTGATTTGGACACCGCTGCGCTGGAGAAGGCTCCGCGGGTCGAGGGGGAAAAAACAAAGGCCGCCATTGCTGGCGGCCAGGAGTGATTTCCGTCCAACGGCTAGCGCGGCGGATTGGTGCTGGCCGGTCGGCGGGGAGGCGGGTTGCTTCCCGTGCCTGTGGGCGCGGCGCCCGGAGTGGCGGAGGCGGCTGGCGGAGGCGGCGCAGGAACGCCCGACTCCACGTTATACGCCTCGACGATGGCCCTGGTAACATCCACGCTTTGACCCGCCCAGAGAATAGGATTCTGGGGATTGTTGTCGTCAAAGTTCAGGATGACAGCATACCCATTGCTCTTGGCGTATTTGTCGAGCACATCCACCATCTTGGTGTAGATTCTTCCAGCCACCTCGTTCTGTTGGCTGCGGAAGTCGCTCTGGGCGTCTTCCACGCCCCGTTGCAGAACCTTTTGCTTCTGCTCGATAGATTTGACGAGGTTGGCGCGGGCTTCCTCATTCAGTTTGTCGCCCTGGGTGTTGAGCTGCTTCTTGAGCTCTTCCACTTCCTTGTTCAGGTTGCTCAACTCCGTCTGTTTGGGCTCGAACTTCTTCTGCAGGGCGCCAAAATCGCGCTGACCCTCGTTGGAGGCGGCGATAGCCAACTGCAGGTTAATAATTCCCACTTTGACGGGAACTGCGGCAGGAACGGCAGGGGCCGCCCCGCCGGTTTGGGCCAGGGCAAACCAGGGAAGCGCCAGGGCCAGAAGCAAGAGAGAAACTACGGACTTTCGATTCATCGGTACGTTGGACTCCTTTGCTGAAACCAGTCGGGAAACGATGTTGGATACCTTTTTCGGGGCGCGGGCGGACAAGCCGTCGAGGCGCTATTCCCTGCACTCCCCGAGGGCGGGACACGAAACCCGACGGAGGCATCTCGCAGAGTGAGGCAAGAAAGATTATAGGAGCAATCTCCAACTAGCGTCAAACGGCTGAACCCCAGCGCCTGGGGCGAAACGGACCGCGGGAATCAGAAGGTAGTGCTGACCGTAAAGCGGAACGTGGTGCGCGGGTCCTTGAGGCGAAAAGCCGGCGCGAACGCCCGCAAGGCTTCCTGGTAGGAAAAGTCACCGGCGCCGCCCGCAGGAAACATATCGCGGGTAATGAGGTTGGGTGTGTCGGCGAAGGTATTCAGAATGAGCGGGTTATAGGCGTAGTAGATGCGCATGGGAGCGTTGACAATGGGCAATATGACCTGAACCTCGATGCCGGTAGACATGCGCGGTACAAAGTTTGTGCCCGGAACCGGCGACAGGTTGGGACTGAAGCTCAGGTTCACGCCGCCCGTGCAAATAAATGACGCATTCAAGGCCGGGCAGCCGAAGGGAACGGTGTTCAGATCCTCCAACTGGGCTTCATTGATGCGCAACTGGGATTCGCGGGCAATAAAGTTCATGCCGACGTCTGCAAATGCGGCCAGCGTAACCGGGCCGACAATGGGGATGCGGTATTCCACGTTGCTCACGAAGCTGGTGTCGCCGCCCGGAAAGACGATGCGGTGAATGGGAATGGGAACAGTGTAGTTGCCGCGGCGAGGATTGGTTGGGTCCTTGGGGACCGCAGTGCCGTCGGGGTTCCTCAGGGGGAACTCAAAGCGATCCACGATAAAGGTGACGGGAGAAATGGCGCGAATGTCAAAGCCGCGCAGGTCCGTATCGCCTCCCAGGTAGAAGCGCTCGAAGGGAGGCGCCACCTGTCCGCCCCAGCCGGTCAGGTAGCTGCCCTGCACGCGGAAGCCGAGCACGTTGCGGCCCTTGTTCACCGGCCGAAAATACTTGAATTCCACAATGGGCCGAATGGAGCGAACGTTGCCGCCCAAACCGGCAAACTGGCCTCCTACGAACAGGCTGTGGCCGCCGGTGGGCCGGGTGGGGTTGTTTATGGTGTTGAAGGAGAAACTCGGCAGCACCTTGCTGGTAACCACGCCTAGCAGCGCGGCAGGACCGGAAATACCGCGGAAGGCGAGCTGCTCGAAGAGTCTGCGCGACGCCTCACTGAAAACGGTGACGGAGGAAGTATCGAACGAGTACGTGATGCCGACGCGCTTGAAGGAGCGGCGCAGCGGATAGCTCAGGCTGGTGGTGAAACCTGTGGTGGACTGGGTGAAGTTCTGCAGGGTATCGAGGACGGTATCGGGCAAATTAACGGGGGTCCCGCTAAGGAGCTCCTGCTGTCGGGCCTGATTGAAATTGAATCTGCGGTTGAAGACCGAAAAGCCGAACTGGAGCGGGCGATCAAACAGATACGGTTCGGTGAATCCGAACAACAGGTTTCGTTCGCGGCTGCCGATACTGGCTTCTACGCGCAGCGTCTCGCCCAGTCCGAGGAAGTTATTGGTCTCGTAGTTGATGCCGATAAAGGAGCCAGACAACCCACTGACGCCGCCTGTGAGCCCGATGGAGTTCTTGCCCCGCTCCTTGACCTTGAGCGTGATATCCACGGTGCTCTCCTGCACGCTCTGCTTGACGCTGGAATCCTCTTCCGGGCGAAGCGGCTCAAAGTAGCCCAGTTGGTTTAGCCGCAGCAGGCTGAGTTCCCAAAGACGGCTGTTGTACACATGGCCTTCTTCCAGAGCAATCTCGCGGCGGATGACTTTGTCGCGGGTGGTGGTGTTGCCCTGGAACTCGATGCGGCGCACATAGAATGGCTTGCCCTCGTCCACATCAATCTCCAGCGTGATGAGCCGTTTGTCGTCGTCGATTTTGGTATCGGGGACGGCGGTGAAGTTAATGTAACCCAGCTCCCCGTAGGCCTTCCGCAGATTCTCCAACCCTTTGCGCACGCTGGCAGTGTTAAAGATCTCGCCGTCGTGCATGGGGAACAAGGAGCGCAACGCTTCCTGGCTGGTGACCGCCTTGTTGTTCTTGAACGAGATGCCGCCGAGGTTGTAGCGAGCGCCCTCCTCGATGGGCATGGTAATGTCCACCGCCTTGCCGCCCCCCTTCTGAATCAGCGGTATGCGGAAGCCGCCCGTATCGCGGATATTGGTTTTGGGGTCCTGGACAATGGCCTTGAAGAAGCCCTTTTGCTGGTACGCGTCGCGCACGCGTTCGCTATCTTCCGCCAGCTTGGTGGCGTCGAAAGTCTTGGAAAAGATGTTCTCCAGGAATATGGAATGGGGGATCCCGATGGGCCGCAGGTTCTTCATGGCGCGGCGCAGGGTGCGGCTGCCGACTTCCTTGTTGCCCTCAAACTGGATCTTGCCGACTTTGACCTTGGGCCCTTCGGTGACCACGAACGTGACGGCCACAGCGTTGGGAGGAATGGGCCGGACCTCGGTGCGGATGGTGGCGAACTGCCGGCCGTTTTCCGCGAGCAGTTCCTTGAGCACCACTTCCGCTTTCTTCACCCTGGTGGGATCGTACGGGCTCTCGATTGAGAGCCCCACCTTGCGCTCCTTGAAGCGGTCCAGCACGTTGCTGAGGGTAACCGAGCTCAGTCCGGGATAATTGATCTCGCGGACATTGGGCTTTTCCTGAACATAGATGTGAATGCGGAATCCCTTGGGACTTTCTTCGCGCTCAAAGCGCAAATCCTCGAAGAACCCCGAATTCCACAGCGAGCTGAAGTCACGCTCCAGGGCGGCCTGGTCGTAGACGTCGCCGGCGCGGGTGAACAGGCGGGCGCGCACGGTTTCCGCCGGGATGCGGCGGTTGCCGCGAATCAGGATCTCTTCAATCAGCGCGTCCTGTGCGACGGCTGGAAGGGCAAGGCAGGCAAGAACCCAGGCCAGAATCAGGAACCGTTTCACGTTGTCCGTAAAGAGCATGCGGTGACTAGCACAGTTTTCCGCGCAGTTCGGGGTAAGAACGGGAATAAGCCGACCTCAACTGGGAGTCTAAGAAACGGTCATTATACGGAACTTTGGATGCACTAGCCAGCGAGGGAGTTTACCCGGAACGCGGCAGCGGAACAACGTCCACGAGCACGGAATAAAATGTGGCCGCCGCGCCCAGATCGGTGAGCGTTTCAGAAGTGAGAACGTTGATGTTGCGTCCCTCCGGGGAAAGCTTGGCCCACGAGAGGCGCGCGGCCACCACGCCGGGCCGCACGGCGCCATCGACGCGGGCGGTGAGGGTGATTTCGCCGCGGTCGTTGTAGACGCGCACCGAGTCGCCGTTGCGGATGCCGCGGGCGGTGGCGTCCGGAGCGCTGATCTCGAGCAGACCGGATTCCTCCATCTGCTGCACGCCCGGCAGGTTGGCAAAAGTGGAATTGAGAAAATTGTCGGCCTTGCGCGCCAGAAGTTCGAGAGGGTAGCGGCGGTTCGCGCCGGAATGGCGCGACTCCACGGGTGGAACGAACTCCGCCACAGGGTCCAAGCCCAACTCGGCCAACGATTGGCTGTAAAGCTCCGCCTTGCCGCTGGGCGTGGGGAATCCTCCCTGAGCAAAAGGAAGAAACGGGCCGGTGCCCAGCGCCAGCCGCAGCGAGGGCTCCTGCTCCAGGCGGGTGCGGTCGATGCCGTTCAGCCAGGGATCCTTCGTAGCCAGGGCAGCGTCGATCATCTCGTCCACAGACTCCCGGAAGCAGGGCTCGTCGAAACCCATGCGCAGGGCCAGCTCGCGAAACAGTTCCACGTTGGAGCGGCACTCGCCCAGCGGCTCGATGGCCTGGTTGGAGAGCTGCAGAAAATAATGGCCGTAGGAAGTCTGCAGATCCTTGTGCTCGAAGAACGTGGTGGCGGGCAGCACCAGGTCGGCGTAGTCGGTGGTGTCGGTGAAGAACTGATCGTGGACCACCGTGAACAAATCCGGCCGCAGGAGGCCGCGGACCACGGCGTTGTGGTTGGGAGCGACCGCGGCGGGGTTGGAGTTGTAAACAAACAGGGCCTGGATGGGCGGGTCGCTCAGAGTATTGAGCGCAGTGCCGAGTTCGCTCATGTTGACTTTGCGCGCGGGACGGCCGAGAGGACTGCTTTCCATGAGGTCGGGCCGCTGGAGCGCTTGCTTGTCCAGGGGAAAGGCGCCGCTGGTGGAAAGCTGGAGCCCGCCACCGACTTCCTTCCAGGAACCTGTAATACAGGGCAGCATGGCAATCGCGCGCACCGCCATGCCGCCGTTTTGCGAGCGCTGCACTCCGTAGTTCACGCGGATGGACGCCGGGCGCACGGTGGCGTACTGGCGCGCCAGTTGAACGATGTCCTCCGCGGCGATGCCCGTCCATTGCGCCACGCGATGCGGCGGGTACTCAGCAACTTTCTGGCGAAGCGGCTCGAAGCCCAGCGTGAATCGCGACACGTAGTCGGCGTCGAAGAGGTCTTCCGCGATGATGACGTGCATCATGCCCAGCGCCAGGGCCACATCGGTACCGGGGTTGATGGGGAGGTACCAGTCGGCGCACTGCGCGGTGCGCGTGCGGTAAGGATCAATCACAACGAGCTTGCCGCCGGCTCGGCGCGCCTCTTCGATGAACGGCCACAAGTGCACGTTGGTGCCGTGGATGTTGGCGCCCCAGGCCAGGATGAGTTTGGAATGACGGAATTGTTCCGGTTCCGTGCCCAGCTTGCGACCGAGAACGGAAAGCAAAGCTTCGCCACCGGCGGTGGCGCAGATGGTGCGATCGAGCTGCGAAGCGCCCAGGCGGTGGAAGAAACGGTGATCCATGGAAGCGCCGTTCAGCGCTGCCAGTGTTCCGCCGTAGGAATACGGCACGATGGCTTCGCTGCCGTAAGCGGCGATAATGTTGCGGAAGCGCGCGCAGACTTCGTCCAGTGCGGCATCCCACGAAATGCGTTCGAAGTTCGCGGAATTCTTCCCGCCCCCGCCCTTGGGAGCGACTCGCCGCATGGGAAACAGCACGCGGTCCGGGGAATAGACGCGTTCCAGATACTTCGCAACCTTGGCGCAAAGGAATCCCCGAGTGACGGGGTGGCTGGGATCGCCCTGAATTTTGGTTGCCCGGCCATCTTCAACGGTAATCAGGACGGCGCAGGCGTCGGGGCAGTCATGCGGGCAGGCGGCGTGGACGACGCGCTTCATGGCTGTTCGGATTATATCGGGTCGGGAAAGGGTTCAGGGAAGCGGGCCACCCCCCTTGAACATCGATGATCATTGCCCCGGCGGGGGCTCCCAGAGCTCAATGCGGTTGCCTTCGGGATCCATGATCCAGGCGAAGCGGCCGAACTCGGAATCCTCGCGGCGCGGATCAATCTCCACGCCTTCTTCGCGCAGGACCCCGAGAAGACGGTCGAGATTCTCCACCCGGTAGTTGATCATGAAGCTGGCGCGGCTGGGGTCCAGGTACTTGGTGTCAGCGGAAAACAGCGACCAGACGGTCATGCCCGGGCGCTGGGGATCCTGCGCGTCCCGCCAGGGGAAGATCACCGAACTGCCGGTTTCCTCTCGCACGAGGCCCAGGTGCTTTTCGTACCAGGCGTAAAGCTTCTTGGGCTCCTTGCACTTGAAGAATATGCCACCCAAACCGGTGACTCGCTTCATGGCGGCTACCCAATCTCCAGGATTTCCTTTTCCTTGGCCTTGCTCATTTCTTCCATCCGGCCGATTTCGGCGTCGGTCAGCCTTTGAATCTCGTCGTGAGCGCGCCGGTCCTCATCTTCGCTGATGGCTTTATCCTTTAGGGACTTCTTGACAGACTCGTTGCCGTCGCGCCGGATGTTGCGCACGGCGGTTCGATGGTCTTCGAGCACCTTGTGCAGGTGCTTCACCAGGTCCTTGCGGCGTTCTTCGGTGAGCGGCGGGACGGGCACGCGGATGAGCTTGCCGTCGCTCATGGGATTCAAGCCGAGGTCGGCGGAACGGATGGCTTTTTCAATCCCGGCGAGCGACGTGGGATCGAAGGGCTGCACGGTAATGAGCTGCGCTTCCGGAGCGTGCACCTGCGCAATCTGGTTGAGGGGCATCTCCGTGCCGTAATAGTCCACTTTCACCGGGTCCAGCATGTGCACGGAAGCGCGGCCGGTACGCGTGGCCGCCAGTTCCCGGCGGAAGTCCTCGACGGCCTTATCCATGCGCGTTTTCAGTTGCACAAAGGTTTCCTTCAGTGCGGGAATGGTAGCCATAAGAGATTGCGCCATGGTGTTCACCGTGGAATGCAGGGATGAAAGGGGCTGATTCTAACAAAAATCGGCGCCGGGGATTACCCCAGTCGCTTAGTCGCTGACCAGCGAGCCGATTTTCTCGCCCGAGACGACGCGGCGGATGTTGCCGCGCTTGTTCAGGTTGAAGATGACGATGGGGAGATTATTGTCGCGGCAGAGGGAGATGGCCGTGGAATCCATCACCTTCAGGCCCTTTTTAAGAATGTCGAGGTAGCTGATGGTATCGAAGAATTTCGCGTCCTTGACTACGACGGGATCGGCGTCGTAGATGCCGTCCACCTTGGTGGCCTTGAGGATGGCATCGGCCTTGATCTCCATGGCGCGCAGCGAAGCCGCAGTGTCGGTGGAAAAGTACGGATTGCCGGTGCCAGCGGCAAAGATCACCAAGCGGCCCTTTTCCAGATGGCGAATGGCGCGGCGGCGGATGTAGGGTTCGGCCACCTGGTTCATCTCAATGGCCGACATCACGCGGGTGAAGACGCCGCGCTTTTCCAGGGCGTCCTGCAAGGCCAGGGCGTTGATGACCGTGGCCAACATGCCCATGTGGTCGGCGGAGACGCGGTCCATGTCGCGGGCCTGCTCGGCCACGCCGCGAAAGAAGTTGCCGCCGCCCACGACGATGGCGATCTGCACTCCCAGGGACAGCACGTCCTGCAGCTCGGCGGCGATCTCATGCACGCGGCCGACCTCCACGCCGAAACCCTGGTTGCCGGCGAGGGCTTCGCCGGAGAGCTTCAGCAGAACGCGTTGGAAGGCGAGAGCCAAGTCGGGTCCGCGATTACTCCTGCGCCTCCGCTGGCTTGGTGAGGGCGACGGTTTCGCCGACTTCACCCACCTTGAAGCGGGCGAAGCGCCGCACGGAGATATTCTCCTTCAACTTGCCGATTTTGGCGGCGATGAGCTGGGAGACAGACATGGCCTGGTCCTTGATGAAGGGCTGCTCGTAGAGGCAGACCTCTTCGTAGAACTTGGTCATCTTGCCCTCGACGATTTTTTCCACCACGTTATCGGGCTTGCCGGTGGCCTTGGCCTGGGCGCGGTAGATTTCCTTCTCGCGCTCGAATGCATCGGCCGTCACATCCTCGCGGCGGATGAAGCGGGGATCACTGGCAGCAATGTGCATGGCGAGATCGTGCACCAGCTCTTTGAAGTCGTCGGTACGGGCCACAAAATCGCTCTCGCAGTTTACCTCGACCAGCACCCCGATCTTGCCTCCGGCGTGAATGTAGCTGGCGACGGAACCTTCGGTGGTCACGCGCGATGCCTTCTTGGCGGCGGTGGCGATGCCCTTTTTGCGCAGCAGGACCACGGCCTGCTCCATGTCGCCTGCGGCCTCAACCAGCGCCTGCTTGCAGTCCATCATGGGGGCTCCGGTTTTTTCCCGAAGTTCTTTGACCTGTGCGGCAGAAATGTTCACGGTTGCTGTACCCATCCTGATTGTAACTTCCTTCCTGGGTTTCTCCCGGTCATGGCTCCAGAATCCCGAGGCGCCTGACACAATTCGACCCGCGCCACAAGGCAAGCGCGCGGGTCCCGGGCATTGCCGGATTGCTTCGTGTGACCGGGCCGTGCCCTACCCGATCAGAAAGTCTGGGTTTCCGCCGGAGCCTCGGCCTCGTCCGACTCAACCTTGGCGGCGTACAGCGGGTCGAGCGGAATCGCCGTCTTGAAGTAGATGCTGCGCGCATGACGCATCACCTTCTCCTGCAGGTCCGTACTCATCGGCAGAAATATTTCCTTCCTGCCTCGAACATGACCGTTGAGAAGCTCCGTGAAGAGCCACTCATAGAGCGTGGCGTAGCCCTTCTTGGAAACGCACGCGTCTTCGCCCTTGGCCCGAATGGGCCAGAGGCGATTCGTGAACTCCTCCACCCTCGCTCCGACATGAGCGAGGATGGCTTTTGTTTTCTTCACCTCGTTCTCGTCGACTGAATTGTCCGGCATGATTTCGTCCACCGATGTCGTGTCGAAAAGATGGCTGAGGTCTTCTTCCTCGACGACGGCAGGTGCAGAAACGG
>CAYRII010000046.1:0-13190 GCA_964424245.1 uncultured Terriglobales bacterium
AGCCTCCCACTCCGACCGTGGCCGAAATACCCATACCAATTGCCCCTCCCCACACTGCCTTGGGCGGGTGGCCCACTTCTCCGCTTCCTTTCGACGGTGGCGACGGTGCCCCACATCTGCCTGCCGTTGGCAGATGTGGGTCTTTTGACCTCGTTTAGTGCTCGTGAATCTGCAACAGTTTCGGAGTTTTCCCGTGCCTTCGGTCGGCGGTCCATTGCGACTCAATCTCCACCGGGCCGATCTCAGCCAGGGCATAGTGCCGGAAACTGCTCCACTTCCAATCCTCGGGTCTCTCGACCAGTCCGCGCCTCACCGGGTTACGATGAAGGTAGCGCAACTTCTCAACGAAGCTCTGGTGATTACGCACGTTGTGGTCGTAATAGCGCTTCTGCCCCAGGGGCGCATCGCGTTCCACCCTATGGCGCATGGCCCGGCGCGCGACGGCGATCTTGAGGGCTTGGATGGCCTTGGACAGCACCTCGACTTCCGGCTCCGATACCAGCAGGTGCACATGCTCCGGCATGACCACGTATCCGTACACGTGAAAACGATAACTCCGCCGCGCCCGCTCCAGACATTCCACAAACAGATGGCGCAGCGAGGCATCCTGCAGGAAACGCTGAAGATCGTCCTGCAGATGGGGCTGCCGCCGATAACAACTGAAGGTCACGAAGTGAGACTGTTGGGACTGTTGGTACCGCTTCAGCCTGTACGGCATGTTGAGAGGCTAGCACTTTACCTGAAGAAAGACCCACATCTGCCAACTGCGGCAGATGTAGGGCACCGGGCGGTTGGTGGCCGTGTTGTAGGTGGGCTGGAAAGAACTCATAGACGGATTCGGCAGGGAAACGTTACCCGTGAGAGGGAAGATTGCAGGGACGAATTCAGAGCGCGGGAGAGGGGCGGGGCGCGATGGCCGCCGGGCGGCGGCCCACGGTGGCGAGCCTTTGCAAAACCTGCGCAGCCAGCTTGTGCACGCTTCCCGCACCCAGGGTGATCACCAGATCTCCTTCACGAGCTTCCGTGGCCACGGCCTCGACGGCGTGCTCAAAACTGGGAACGTAGGTGGCGGTCTTGCCGGCCCTGGCCTCAATGTGGCGAGCCAGAGCCTCCGCGGTGACCCCGGGAATGGGCGGTTCGCTGGCGGCGTAGATGTCGAGGAGAAGGAGAGTGTCGGCGTCGGAAAAGGCGGCGGCAAATTCGTCCTGCAGAAGTTGCGTGCGCGTGTAGCGATGAGGCTGAAAGATGACGTGAATCCTGCGGAAGCCACACTCGCGGGCGGCGGCCAGGGTGGCGCGGATTTCGGTGGGGTGATGGCCGTAGTCGTCCACGACGGTGACCCCGGCGGCCTTGCCATGCACCTGAAACCGCCGCTCGACGCCCTGGAAGGCCGCCAGGCCGGCGCGGATGTCGTCGGGAGGGACTTCGAGGCCAACCCCCACGGCCACGGCTGCGGCCGCGTTCAAAACATTGTGGGCGCCGGGCACCTGCAAGCGAAACTCGCCCAGCGACTGGCCTCGGTATTGCACCGTAAACACGCTGCGCGGCGCGTTACCTGCCGCCGAGACAGGCGGAGGCAGAGCGGAAACGACAAAATCGGAGTCGGGACGAGTGCCGTAGGTCACCACGCGGCGCTGGATGCGGGGCAGCAGAGCGCGCAGCCGGTCATCGTCATGGCACACCACCACCATGCCGTAAAACGGCACCCGGTGGACGAACTCCAGAAAGGCGCGCTCCACGTCTTCCATGTCGCGATAACAGTCCATGTGCTCGCGGTCGAGGTTGGTGACGACGGCGAGAATGGGCGAGAGCTTGAGGAAGGAACGGTCGCTCTCGTCGGCTTCGGCCACCAGGTATTGCGACTTGCCCAGGCGGGCGTTGGAGCCCATGGCGTCCACGCGTCCGCCCACGACCACCGTGGGATCGAGACCGCCGGAGGCCAGCACTGCAGCCACCATGGAGGTGGTGGTGGTCTTGCCATGCATGCCGGCCACGGCAATGCCGTATTTCAGGCGCATCAGTTCGGCCAGCATCTCGGCGCGCTGGATCACGGGGATGAGCCGGCGGCGCGCCTCGGCCACTTCGGGATTATCGGACGGGATGGCGGAGCTGGTGACCACGACCTCGGCGCCGGAGACATTTTCCGCCTGGTGCCCGACGAAGATGACCGCACCCATCTTCGCCAACCGGTCGGTGATGGGCGAACCTTTGAGATCGGAGCCGGAAACAGGATAGCCGAGCGTGAGCAGCACCTCGGCGATGCCGCTCATGCCGATGCCTCCGATGCCCACGAAATGGATGCGCTGAATCCTGGCGAACATGGGTTCCTGGTTGTTCTGCTTCCCTACCCTCATTGGACACCGGCGGCGCGGGCCGCGAGCTCAACTATTGCGCGGGCGGCATCGCGATGGGCCAGCCGACGGGCCGCCGCGCCCATGGCATGGAGGCGCGCACGGTCGCCGAGCAACCCGGCCACCGTCCGCAGCAGGCGTTCCGGGGTCAAATCCGCTTCCAGAATCATCTCCGCGGCACCCTGGCGCACGAGAGCTTCCGCGTTGCGCCGCTGGTGGTCGTCCGTGGCCCGCGGAAAGGGCACCAGAATGGCCGCTTTGCCCGCCGCGGCGATCTCGGCAACCGTACTGGCTCCGGAGCGGCACAGCAACAGGTCGGCGCCGCCAAAGGCCTGTGCCATGCCTTCGATGAACGGTGTCACGACCGCTGAGACAGCCGATGCGGCGTAGGCAGCCTGAGCATCATTATAGTCGCGCTCGCCGGTCTGATGGACGATGCGCAGGCCGGGCAAAGCCTGGGACAACGCCGGGAGGCAATCCAGGACGACGCGATTCAGGGCCCGCGCCCCCTGGCTGCCGCCGAATACCAGGAGTGACGGGGGCGCATCCGGGGGGCGAGGCGGCAGGTCGAAGAACTCCGGACGCACGGGCACGCCCGTGACCTCAGCGCGGCGGAAATAGCGCGCCGTTTCCTCGAATTGCACCGCGGCGGCTTGCACAAAAGGCGCCATCCTGCGGTTGGCGAAACCAGGCACAAAGTTGGACTCAAAAGCCACGGTGGGCACGCCCGCCAGCGCGGCCGCCAGCATGACGGGGCCCGAGGCGTAGCCGCCCATCCCAATCACCACCTGCGGCCGGACCTGGCGGAGGATTCTTAGAGACTGAAAGACGGCGCGCGGCAATCCGGCCAGGGTAGCCAACCGGGTGGCGAGGCTGACACTTTTTAGCTGACCTACGGCAATCAGGTGCAGCTCGAAGCCTGCGGCGGGGACGAGTCGGGTTTCGATGCCGCGGTCTGTGCCCACGAACACCGGGCGCTCGCCGAAGCGTGCAGTGAGTTCCTGCGCGATGGCCAGCGCCGGGATGACGTGCCCGCCGGTTCCGCCTCCCGCCAGAATCGCACGCATCTTCAGTCCGTCTGTTGCGTGATGTTGAGCAGCACACCCACGCTGGCCAGGGTGACGAACAGCGAGGAGCCGCCGTAGGAGACCATGGGCAGCGGAATGCCCTTGGTGGGCAACAGGCCCAGAACCACGCTCAGGTTGAGAAACGCCTGCACCACAACCATGGCGGTGATTCCGGCGGCCAGCAGGCGGGCAAACGGGTCGTGCGTGGAAACGGCGGTATGGAGGCCGCGATAGAGGAATACGCCGAACAGCACCAGGATGGCCAGAGCGCCCAGCAGGCCGATTTCCTCCGCCACCACCGAATAGATAAAGTCGGTGTGCGGCTCGGGTAGGTAAAACAACTTCTGCTTGCCCTCCATCAGGCCCACGCCGGTAATGCCGCCGGTGCCCACGGCGATGAGCGACTGGATGACGTGGAAACCGCGTCCCAGGGGATCCGACCAGGGATCAAGGAATGCCAGAATACGTTCGTAGCGCCACTTGACGCGAAAGACCAGCAGATAGAGGAGCGGCAAAGAACCCGCCAGCGCAAAGGCGAAATAGCGCAGTTGCATCCCGGCAACGAAGAGCACGACAGAAGCCACCAGAAGCACAACGATGGCCGTTCCCAGGTCGGGCTGGCGAACAATGAGGCCGGCAAAAACCAGCGCCGGGAGCACGGCCGGGAGCAGGGTGTTGCGCCAATCGTCCATGGAGCGCAGGCGGCCTGCCAGGAACCAGGCAAAAAACAGAATCAGCGCCGGCTTGGCCAGCTCCGAGGGCTGGAAGGAAAACGCTCCCAGGCGGATCCAGCGGTGGGTGTTGTGCGAGCGATCGAGAAAAAGGACGGCCACCAGCAAGAGCGTGGTAACGCCCAGCAGCGAAAACACCACGGCCGGATGGCGCAGGCGGCGGTAGTCCAGGTTCATCAGCCCCACCATGGCGACCAGGCCTGCTGCCGCCCAGGCCATCTGACGCAGCAGGAAATAGTAGGGCGAACCGAAGCGCTCCGCGGCCATGACGGCGGAGGCGCTGAACACCATCACCAGGCCGCTGAAGACAAGCATCAGCGTGACTGCGAAGAGCGTCTTGTCCACGCTGACGCGCTTAGCCATGGGCCTGGGCTCCGCTCTGGCCGCCGCCCTCGCCGGAGGCGGAGACGGGTGCCTTGGCTGCGGCGCGCGCCGCCAGGGACTGGACGGCTTCCTTGAAGACGCGGCCGCGGTGCTCGTAATTCTCAAACTGGTCGAAGCTGGCGCAGGCCGGAGCCAGCAGGACGACTTCGCCGGGCCGGGCCGCTTCGGCGGCGCGGCGCACGGCCGCCTCGAGCGTTTCCGCGCGCAGCACGTCGGCGGCGCCCTGGATCTGCTGTTCGATTTTCTCTGCTGCGGCGCCGATGGTGTAGACGCGCCGCACGCGCTCCTTGAGGAGCGGATTCAGGACGGAGTAGTCGCTACCCTTGTCCTTGCCGCCCAGGATGATGTGGATGCCCCCGGCAAACGACTGCAGCGCCTTGGCGGTGGCATCCACGTTGGTGGCCTTGGAGTCGTTGAAGTACTCCACGCCCAGCACCGTGGCCACATACTCCAAACGGTGCTCGACGGCACGGAACTCGGCAACAGCCCGCGCCACGCGGTGCGGCTCCACGCCCACCAGGCGACCCACGCACACGGCGGCCAGGACGTTTTCCAGGTTGTGCGCGCCTTTCAACGGGATGCCATCCACGGGCATGATTTCCTGCTTGCCCGACTCCTCGTCCTGCCAGCAGATGGTTCCGTGTTCCACAAAAGCGCCGACTGGGGGCACGCTCTTGCGGCTGAACAGGCGGGTCTGCGCACGCAGTCCTTCGGCCAGGCGCATGCAGGTGGGGTCGTCGGCGTTGAGCACGGCGAAGTCGCGCTCCGTCTGGTTTTCGAAGATGCGGGCTTTGGCTTTGACGTAGGCCTCAACCGAGCGGTGCCGGTCCAGGTGATCCGGGGAAATGTTGAGGACCACGGCAATCTCCGGGTGGAAAGATTCGATGGTTTCCAACTGGAAGCTGGAAACCTCGAGCACGTGGTGGGTGTCCGACGTGGCGTCTTCCACCAAGGAAATGGCCGGAGTGCCGATGTTGCCTCCCACCTGCACCTCGTAGCCGCCCATGGAGATGACTTCCCCGGCCAGCGCGGTGGTGGTGGTTTTGCCGTTGGAGCCGGTGATGGCGATGATGTGTCCCTGCAGGAAGCGCGAGGCCAGTTCCACTTCGCCCAGAACGGGCACGCCCTGGGCGCGGGCCTGCGCCAGATGGGGGACATCCGCCGGCACGCCGGGGCTGACCACGATGAGGTCCTGGTCGCGAAACGTGCGCTCGCCGTGGCCGCCGGTTTCCACGGTGATGCCGGCGTCGAGCAGCGCGGGGATTTCCGCGCCCAGCTCGGCCTCACTCTTGGTATCGGAGACGGTGACGCGGGCGCCGCGCGCGCCCAGAAACAGCGCCGCCGCCACCCCGGACTTTCCCAGGCCCACAACCAGGATGCGCCTGCCCTTGATTTCCATCTCCCGTTCCGTCATGCGCGTTCTGCCAATCCCTTCGACATTGTGCCACGAGTGCGCACCTGAATCAGCGTAACTTCAGCGTGGTGAGAGCAAAGAGTGCAAACACCAGGGAGGCGATCCAGAAGCGCACGATGATCTTGGACTCGGACCACCCCAAAAGCTCGAAGTGATGGTGCAGCGGCGCCATCTTGAACACGCGCCGCTTGCGCGTCTTGTAGGACGCGACCTGGATGATTACGGAGAGCGCTTCCACCACGAAAATGCCTCCGATGAAGGGCAGCAGCAACTCCTGCTTGATGATGACGGCGACGGTGCCGATGGCGCCGCCCAGGGCCAGCGAGCCGACATCGCCCATGAAGATTTCCGCGGGATGGGCGTTGTACCAGAGGAAGCCAATGCTGGCGCCCACCATGGCGCCGCAGAAGATGGTCAGCTCCGCCACCTGGGGGATACGCTGCAGCTCCAGGTAGTTGGCAAACACGGCGTGCCCGCTGACGTAGGTGAGCACGGCCAGCGCCCCGGCGGCAATCACCGTGCAACCGATGGCCAGGCCGTCCAGGCCGTCGGTGAGGTTTACCGCGTTGCTCGATCCCACGATGACCAGGGCGACAAAAATGATGAACGGCAGGAAGGCGATGGGCCAAAGAACAGGCTCATGGGTGAGCGCGGAGATCACCAGGTCAGGCCGGAAGTTTTTGAAGAAGGGCACCATGAGGTGCGTGGAATAGTCGCCTCGCGCCTGGAACAGCACCAGGGTGACGGCGATGACCACGCTGGTGAGGACCTGGAGCATCAGCTTGGTGCGCCCGGTGAGGCCCAGGTTGCGGTGGTGGACGATCTTCAGGTAGTCGTCGGCGAAACCGATGGAGGCAAACGCCAGCGTGGAGAGGATGGCGAGCCAGACGAACTTGTTGCTCAGGTCAGACCAGAGCAGAGTGGGCACGACGATGGAGATGGTGATGAGCACGCCGCCCATGGTGGGCGTGCCCGCCTTCTTCTGGTGCGCCTTGGGGCCTTCCTCGCGGATGAACTGGCCGATCTGGAACTCGCGCAGGCGGCGCACGATGGCGGGCCCGATGATGAGCCCGATGAACAACGCCGTCAGGCTGGCAAAAGCCGTGCGAAAAGTCAGATAGCGGAAAATACGGAACGGGGAAAAATACTCGAACAGTATTTGGTAGAGCAGCCAGTAGAGCAATCTGCCTCCATCCCCGTTGTCGTGCGGCTAATGCGTGCTGGCCGCGGCGGTTTGCAGCCGCGACTTCCAGATTTCCAGGGCGTGCTCCAGGCGGACGCCGCGGGAAGCCTTCAACAGGACCAGGTCACCCGCTCCCGTTTCGCGTGCCAGCCACTCGCCCGCTTCTTCCGGCGTCTCCAGGAAACGGGCGTTCAGGCCCGCCTCCGCAGCCGCCTGCACCATGCTGCAGGCATGCCCGCGAACACCCACCAGTACGTCGATTCCCTGCCCCGCCATGTGGACGCCGCAGCGGCGATGCAGGTCCTCCGCCGTGGGCCCCAGTTCCAGCATTTCGCCGGCAATCACGATGCGGCGCTGGGCGGGCATGGCGGCCAAAGCGTCCACCATGGCATCCAGCGCGCGCGGATTGGAATTGTAGCAATCGTTAATGACCGTGGTTTCGCCCACTTCCAGGACCTGGCCACGGCGCTCTCCGGCCTGCAGCGTCGGGAGCGCGGCCGCGGCGTCGTCGATGGGCACTTCACACTCCAGGGCGACCGCCACCGCCGCCAAGGCATTGGAGACGTTGTGCGCGCCCAGCAAGGGGAGCGTTACCGGCAGTCGCCGCGATCCCACCACCAGCTTGAAGCTGGACCCTTCGAGGCCGCGGTCTTCCACGGCTTCCGCGCGCACGTCGGCCGGGTGATGCAGCCCGTACGTCACGACCGTCCCGGGAAAGTCGCGCCCGAACCGGATCACATGCTCATCGTCGGCATTGAGCACCGCGGTGCCCTTCGGAGGCAGTTCGGCAATCAGCTCATACTTGGCGCGCGCGATCTCCGCCACCGAGGAAAAGAATTCCAGGTGCACCGCAGCCACGCCGGTCACCACTCCGATCTCCGGGCGGGCCAGCCGGGCCAGTGCGGCAATCTCTCCGGCGCGCGACATTCCCAGTTCCACCACTGCGAGGTCGTGCTCCGCCTCCAGGCGCAGGAGTTGCAGGGGAAGGCCAAACTGGTTGTTCAAGTTGCCCTCGGACTTCAGCACACGAAACCGAACTCCCAGCAGGTGGGCGATGGCCTCTTTGGTGGTGGTCTTGCCCACCGAGCCGGTTACGGCGATCAAGGGCTTGCCCCAGACCTTGCGTACAGCGCTGCCCAGGGTTTGCAGAGCTTCCAGTGTATCGGGCACGGCCATGACCCGTCCCCTGCCGGCGAAGCGCGCGACCAGGTCTTGGCGCACCACTGCGGCGCAGGCGCCTGCGGCCAGCGCCGCTTCCACAAAATCGTGGCCATCCAGCCGCTCACCCTTCACGGCAAAAAACAGCTCACCCGGGCGCAAGGTGCGGGAGTCAATGGAATATCCCGCGGCGATGGCGTCCTCCGGGAACGAACCCTGGGCGGAAGCGAATTCGGCCACGCGCCCGAGCGGAAGCTTCATCGCTCGCCTCCCGCCGCGGCCACAGGACGGGCTCCGGTCTTTCCCTCGTCAGGCGTAAAGCCGGCCGCGGTGAGCGCGGCGCGCGCCTCGGCTACGTCGTCAAAGGGAGAGGATCCCGCGGCCGTGATCTGGACCTTCTCGTGGCCCTTTCCGGCGATCAGGACAATGTCTCCCCGCCGCGCCTCGGTGATGGCCAAAGCGATGGCCTTGCGCCGGTCGGGCTCCGTGGTGTAGCGCACACCGCTTTTCTGCACACCAACCAGGGCGTCGTTCATGATGGCCAGCGGATCTTCGCGGCGCGGGTTATCCGAACTCAGAACCACGAAGTCGCTGCCCCGGCCCGCGGCCTCGCCCATCAGCGGGCGCTTGCTGCGATCGCGATCTCCTCCGCAACCAAAGACGGTGATGACGCGCGCAGACTTGCCGTTGCCGGCCACGAACTCCCGCGCCACGGACGTCAGGTTGCGCAGCGCGTCGTCGGTGTGGGCGTAGTCCACGACCACCGCAAACGGCTGGCCGCATTCCACCTGTTCGAAGCGCCCGGGAACAAGCGCCAGGCGCTCCACGCCGCGCTGGATGGCCTGCAGCGGGCAGCCCCGGGCGGTTGCCGCCGCCGCCGCGCCCAGAATGTTGTACAGGTTCACCCGCCCTGCCAGGCTGGAATGCACCTGCACTCCGCCTTGCGGAGTAGCCAGATGAAACGCAACGCCTTTTCGCCCGGTCTGGACCTGCTCCGCGCGAAAGTCCCCGCGCTCCACTCCAAAGGTCACTACCTCGGAACCCTGCGACAGGCAGAAAGGCACGAGCCGCGCACCGTGCTGGTCGTCCGCATTGAGCACGCTCACGCGCGGCGGGTCGCTGCCGACTCCGGCAAACAACGCCCGCTTGGCGGCGAAGTACTCGTCAAAGTTCTGGTGAAAGTCCAGGTGGTCCTGGCTGAGGTTGGTGAATACGGCCACGTCGAATGGGAGCCCAAACACGCGCTGCTGGGCGAGGGCGTGGGAGGAAACTTCCATGACGGCTTCGCTCACGCGGGCGCGCACGGAAAGATGCAGGAGCCGATTCAGATCCAGGGACTCGGGAGTGGTGTGGATGGCAGGCAGCACCTCGGCGCCGACGTGATACTCGATGGTGCCAAACAGCGCGGTGCCGCGGCCCGTGGCTGCCAGGACTGATTCCAGGAGAAAGGCCGTCGTCGTCTTTCCGTTGGTGCCGGTGACGCCCGTAATTTTCAGCATGGCGGCGGGACGGCCGAAGAAGTTCGCGCTCACTGCCGCCAGCGCGCGGCGCCCGTGCGCCACATGCGCCCAGGCGATGCCGGGATGGGGCACGGACTCCGCTGAATCGCTGATTACGGCCACGGCGCCGCGGGAGACAGCGTCGGCCACGAAGCTGCTGCCGTCCACGCTCGCGCCGCGCATGGCCACGAACAGATCCCCGGCCTCGACCCTGCGGGAATCGTATTGCACGCCATGGATCTCTGGATTACCGCGGTGAGAAATGGTCTCTGCGCCTTGAAGGAGTTCCTGAAATGTCATCTGGGCCGAATTATAGTGCTTCTTCAGATTCGCGCCGTCCCCGGAGACGGCACCGCCGCCGCGCCCAGACGCCCTCCTCCTCCACCCACCTTCAACGGCTGAA
The DNA here is from genome assembly GCA_964424245.1 of uncultured Terriglobales bacterium. Classification (GTDB taxonomy): domain Bacteria; phylum Acidobacteriota; class Terriglobia; order Terriglobales; family Acidobacteriaceae; genus CAYRII01. The sequence goes on from CAYRII010000046.1 coordinate 10,191, forward strand.
GCGCACCGCCACCCGCGAGCCGGCGGGTATGCGGGCGCCCGGAGGCGGTGCCTGTTCGCGCGCCACTCCACTGCCGATTGCATCCAGTTCCAGTCCTGCCCGTTGCGTCATCTCCACTGCCATCCGCAGGGGCTTGCCAATCAACGAAGGAACCACCACACCGCCTTCCACATCCAGAACCATTGTTCCCGAGGCCATGGCAGGGGGCGGTCCTGAGTTTGCCAAAGCGGCGTCGCCGTTTTCCTTGCTCTTGGCGGGCTCCGCTGATTTGGACACCGCAGCCGGTAGCAATTGCTCCGGCCGGCCCTGCGGGGAAGCGGCTGCCACCAGGCGTGCCCCAGATGCCTCGGTCTCGGTGTTCACCGGCTCCAGTCCAGATCCTCCAGGCAGGCTCTCGGTCACATCCTCGTCCTTGATCTCGGCGGCGGCGCGCAGCAACATCTGCTGCTGGCTGTTCCCCGGATCAATGTCCTGGGGCACGTGCAGATAGGCCAGTACCTGCTGCGCCACGCGGCGAAAGACCGGCGCCGAAACCTGCCCGCCCTCACGCCGGCCTACCGGGGAGTCCAGGATGACTACCACGGTTATGGCGGGCTGGTTGACGGGAGCAAAGCCGGCGAAGGTGGCGACGTGTTTCCAGGCAGAATACGCGCCGGTGGCGGGATCCACTTTTTGCGCCGTGCCGGTCTTCCCGGCCGACGTGTATCCCTCCAGGATGGCCCGGCGGCCCGTGCCGCGGAGCACCACGCCTTCCATCATTCTCTTCATCTGCACCGCAGTGAGCGGAGAGAGAACTTTGCGCTGCTCGGCGGGATGAAACACAACCGTCTGCGCCGTGTTCTTGTTGCGCATGGTTCCGGCCACGATGCGCGGCGCCGTCCACACGCCGTCGTTGGCGATGGTGGAAATCAGAGACGCCATCTGGAGGCCCGAAACCCCGATCTCCTGCCCCATCGAAACCGCTCCGATGGAGACCTTGGACCAGCGATTGACCGGCCGCGCCATGCCGCGCGTCTCGCCCGGCAATTCGATCCCGGTTTGCGCGCCGAAGCCAAAGGCGCGAATGTAATGGTGAAAGCGCTCTTCGCCCAGGCGCAGGCCCAGCTTGATGGCGCCCACGTTGCTGGAAAAAGCCAGAACATCGGAAACGGGGAGGATCCCGTGCGCCTTGTGGTCGCGGATGCGCAGGCTACCCAGCATGATGGCGCCCGTCTGGCAGTCGATAGGTTCGTCTGGACGGGTCAGCTTCTCCTCCAGCGCCGCGGCGATGGTGACCGTCTTGAAAGCGGAGCCCGGCTCGTAGATGTCACTGACGGCGCGGTTTTTCAGCACTTCCGGGGAGGCCTCCCGGAAGGTGTTGGGGTTGAACGTGGGACGATTGGCCAGCGCCAGGATTTCGCCCGTGTGGGGGTTTTGCACGATGATGGTGCCAGCGGCCGCTCTGGTTTCGCGCATGGCGGCTTCCAACTCGCGCTCCGCAATGTACTGGATTTTTTCGTCCAGGGTCAGAACCACGTTTTCACCCGCGTCGGGCTGGCGCTCCACGCGGCCAAACCAGCGGCGGCGCGCATCCACGGAGATCAGCATGCGGCCGGCGGCGCCCCCCAGGCGCTCGTCGTAGCCGTGCTCGATGCCGCCCAGGCCCTCATCATCCAGGCCCACATAGCCGAGCACGTGCGCGGCCAGTTCGCGCTTGGGGTAGAAACGCTTGGATTCTTTCTGGAAGTAAATGCCGCGCAGGTTCAACGCCCGCACCCGCTCGCTGGTGGGCGCATCCACCTTGCGGGCAACCCAACTGAACCCGCGCGCGGACTTCAGCCGCGCCAGCACCTCTCCGGCATCCGTGCGCAGAACTTTGGCCAGCAGTTTGGCCGTGGAGTGCGGGTCAGGAATTTCGCCGGGAACGGCGAAGATGGAGTCCACTGTGACCGACATGGCCAGCTCGCGGCCGTTGCGGTCATAGATGATGCCGCGGGGCGGCGCCACTTCGATGGTGCGCTGCTGCTGGCGCTGCGCGCGCTGCAGAAGGTCGCCATACTGCACCACCTGCAGGTCGAAGAGGCGGATTCCGATGCCCACCGCCCATAGCAACAGGAGTCCTCCCAGCAGGTACAGCCTTTGGTGGGCGCCGCTCCCGTTTGTCTTCCCTGCCATAAGATGGAGAAGGCGGCCCGCCTTGTCCTCACGGGCCGCCATGCTTTCCCTGTTTCACCCCGGGCAACCCGTAAGGGCCGCGCCGGGGCCCGGTCTTTGGCTCTGGTTGAAGCCTGGCCGGAACTCAGCCTTTCCGGAAATTCCGGAAAGCCCCGGGCAAACCATTCACCGCATTGGCGAAACCACGGAAACGGTGGCAGCGCTGGCCACCACCGGGGCACCCATGTCCGCGCCCGGCGAGTCCAAACGGAAGACCTGCCCCGTCTGCGGAGATTGCAACCCCATCCGCCTCGCCAGGGCGTCAATCCGCTCCGGGTTTCGCAGCGACGCTTCTTCCAGCCTGAGAACGCGATTCAGCTCCAGCAGCCCTTCGCGCTGGGCTTTTTGCGCCTCAATCTGGTAGCCGTACTCGATGGCGCCGAAGTGCTGCCAGGCGTACACCATCACCAGCATGAACAGCACACAGATGGCGCCGAAGAACATCGCCATCTCACGATTGCGCTCGCCGTCCGCCACCCGAACCACGCGCGAGTTATCGATCGGCTTGGCGAAGTAAATCTCCGGGGTTCCGCGGCGCACGGGACCCAGCCCACCGCCCAGCCCCTGCCGCGCCGCGCCGCCACGGCGCACGGTTCCCGCCGCTATCGACCCGGCCGCCACTACGCCACTCCAATCATCTCTTCGCGATAGCGCAACTCGTAGGCGCGGGGCGTGAACACTTCCATCTCCCGCGAACGGGGGCTGGCAGCCTCCATCCGGGCGTGCTCCTCGGCCCGCTCCACGCTGGCTATCAACTCGTCAATCAACGTTCCTCTGAACATCTGTCACCTCCGTCCACCCTTTCAA
>CAYRII010000047.1:0-13163 GCA_964424245.1 uncultured Terriglobales bacterium
CACGATGTTGGCCTCGGCCAGCGGCGAGTTGAACACGCGGTGGGAGCCGAACTCGCGCTGCAGGTTGGCGGTGAGCTTGAATACCCCGCCCTTGCCCTTGATCAGCTTCTGTTCGAGATACTCCTCGCGGCTGCAGTCGGCCACGTCTTCGCCGAAGATGACGATGCGCTCGTCGCGCCGCATTTCGTCCTTCAGGCAGGCGTTGATCAAATCGGCCATGGTCTTTTCGCCCGCCTTGGCGGTTATGGGTTTGTCCGCCGCCGTGCCCGAGTACGTGGGCTGCCACTCCAGCGACTCCGAGTCGCCCGCCGCCTGGGGCGGGCTGTCGAAGGCGGAAGACGCCGGGTCGAGGTCCGGAGAATAGATAAAGTTGAGGATGGAATCCTTCGACGGCGGCGGCGCTTCCAGCGCCTGGTCGGTGGCCGCCTGAATCTCGTCGTCCACTTCTTTTTCCAGCTTGTTGATGCCTTTTTCGTCGAGAATGTTCTCGCGAATCAGGAACATCTGCATGCGCGTGATGGGATCGCGCTGCGCTTCCTTCTGGCGCTCCGCTTCAGGACGATACAGGCGCTCGTCGTCAGAGAGCGAGTGCGAGTACGGCCGGATCACGTGCCCGTGCACGAACGCCGGGCCGTTGCCGGCGCGGATGTGCTCCACCGCACGCGTCAGGGCGGCGTAGCTGGCCACCGGGTCCGTGCCGTCGCACTCCTCGAAGTGGAAATGGGGAAAGCCCTGCACCAGCTTGGAAATACTTCCGCCCGCGGTTTGCACTTCAACGGGCACGGAGATGGCGTAACCGTTGTCCTCGATGACGAACAGCACCGGGAGCTTCAGCGTGGAGGCCGAATTCATCGCCTCCCAGAACTCGCCCTCGCTGGTGGTGCCCTCGCCGGCCGAGCAGTAGACCACCTCATCGCCGCGGAAGGTGACGTCCTTGAAGGCGCGATAGTCGCCCTTGGCCTTTTTGGCGCTGTCCGGAAACCTGGCGAAGTAGCGCCCAGCCTCGGCGCAGCCCACGGCCTGCAGAAACTGCGTGCCCGTAGGCGAGGACTGGCTGACGATGTTGAGCTTCTTGTGGCCCCAGTGCGAGGGCATCTGCCGCCCGCCGGAGCTGGGATCGTCGGCCTTGCCCGCCGCCTGCAGCAGGTGGTCCAGCGACGTCATGCCCAGCGTCAGGCACAGGGCGCGGTCGCGGTAATAGGGATAGAACCAGTCGTAGCCCGGTTTGAGCGCCAGGCCGGCAGCCACCAGCAGGGCCTCGTGGCCCGCGCCCGAGATCTGGAAGTAGATCTTCTGCTGGCGCTTGAGCAGGATTTCGCGGTCATCCAGGCGGCGCGAGAGGAACATCAGGCGGTAGACTTCGATCAGTTGCTTGCGCGTCAGCCCCTGGTAGGTCTTTTCCGGCTTGTCCTTTTCCGTACGAGGCGGTTCCGCGACAGCTCCGCGGGCGCCCGCCGTCTTTCCGGCTGGCTTGCTGGTGGCCATGTTCTCCTCGATGGTCCGGGCAAAATCCCCGGCAGCATTGTAAAACGCAATCGGGGCCGGCGGATATACTGTCGCATAGGATGAAGATGCTCCGGCCCATCCCGGTAGAGGCGCTGCGCCTGCTGATTTTCGACCTCGACGGCACCCTGGTGGACTCGCGCCTGGACCTGGCCGCCTCCATCAACGCCATGCTGCATCACTACGGCAAGCCCGAATTACCCTGCAACGTCATCGCCGGCTACATTGGCGATGGCGCGCCCATGCTGGTGCGCCGCGCCCTGGGCGATCCGGATGACGAGCGCTTCGTGACCGAAGCGCTGAATTTTTTCATCTCGTTCTACCGCGAGCACAAGCTGGATACCACGCATGTGTACGACGGAGTCCCGGAGGCGCTTGCCGCGTTGCGCGCCTCGGGCAACGGGGCCGGCCCGGAACGCCTGATGGCCGTGCTCAGCAACAAGCCGGTGCGGCCCTCGCAGCAGATCCTGGAAGCGCTGGGGCTCGCCGGGTTTTTCTTCCAGGTGTATGGCGGCAACAGCTTCCACACCAAGAAGCCCGACCCTGAGGGGCTGAACACGCTGCTGCAGGAGGCTGGCGCCCGGCCCGAAGAAGCCGTGATCATCGGCGACTGCGACATCGACATCATCACCGGGCGCAATGCCGGGGTGTGGACCTGCGGCGTGACCTACGGCTTCGCACCGCACACCTTGGAGAATGCCCCGCCGGACGTGCTGGTGGAGAAGCCGGACGAACTGGTAAAGGTGTTTCAGAATCCTTTAGCTTGGACCAGACAAGCATGAACGACTTCCTCGGTATCGAAAGAGCGAAGCGCAACCTCTGGCCTTCAACTGCCACAGAACACGATGTCCTGAAAACGATCCGAGATTGTTCGAACGGCTTTCTGGTCGTTGCGTTCCTGCAGGCCGCTGGCGGATACCTTCTTTCGGACGGTCATGGTTGGTTGTGGGTGGACGGCATTGCGTATGCAGTATTGGGGCTTCTGTTGAGAATTTCCAAGAGCAGGGTCATTGCGCTCGCGATGTCGGTGTTGTCCTCCGTGGCGACCGTATCAACATTCCTAAATCTCGTTGGCGCGGGACCGGGTGGTGGCAACAACCTTGTTCTGGCGACGATTCTGCTCTGGACCAGCATCCTAGCAATCAGAGCTACATTCGCTCTTCATAAGATGCGAGGTCTGCCACCCAGCTCAGGCGGCACGGTTCCGGCGGAAACAACGAGGGCAAGTGAGTAGCAAGGATTTTGGTTTCACGCCCCAAGAACTGCGAACGCTGCGCTCGCTCAAGACTCCGCACGGCATCCAGCGTTTCCTCAACAGCCTTCCCTACCACCTGGCCACCAGTGCCTGGTCTCCTCGGCGCGTGCTACGCGAGCGTACCGTGCACTGCCTGGAAGGAGCGATCTTCGCCGCCGCTGCGCTGCGCGTGATCGGCTACCCGCCGCTGGTGGTGGACCTGGAGGCCGAAAAGGACACCGACCACGTCATCGCCGTGTACCGGGTTCGCGGACACTGGGGCGCCGTGGCCGCATCCAACTACGCCGGCTGCCGCTACCGCGAGCCCGTCTATCGCACGCTGCGCGAGCTGGCGCTGAGCTACTTTGAGTTCTATTTCAACTTGCGTGGCGAGCGCACGCTGCGCACTTTCTCGCGACCGGTCAACCTCGGCCGCTTTGACCACCTCGGCTGGATGACTTCAGAAAAGAATCTCTGGTACATCCCCGAGTACCTGCTGGAGATTTCCCACACGCGGCTGCTCCAACCCGGGATGGCCAGGCGCCTGCATCGCCTGGACAATAGGTCCTTTAACGCCGGGCTGACAGGCCATCGCAAAAAGTAATCAGCGGCCCAGCAGAACGGCGATGCTGCCTTCCCGCGCGCTCAGGGCAACCAAATCCAGCTTGCCGTCGCGGTTCACATCGCCCACGGCGACGATCCAGCCGCCGGTCTGCCCTGTGACCGGGCCGGATGCGGGTGCCAGGGAGAAGCCGCCCTTCCCGTTTCCCAGAAGCAGCGCAACGCCTCCCCCGGCGATGGCCAAGTCAACATGCCCGTCGCGGTTCCAGTCTCCGGGGACCATCTTCCAGCCCATGCGTCCGGCATCGGCGGGTGATGCGGGCGCCGGGTGAAAGGCGCCTTGGCCGTTGCCCAGGAGGATGGTGAGGCTGCTGATGTCGTCGTGCGTGACGGCGAGGTCCAGGTTGCGGTCAGCGTTGAAGTCGGCCAGCAGCACGAAGAACGGCCGCGGCAGAGTGCGAATGGGCGAACCCGGGGCGGGGGAAAAACCTCCCCGGCCGTTTCCCAGCATCACCGTAGTGGCGTTGCCGCGCACGTCGGGCACAACCAGGTCCGGCGTTCCGTCCCGGTTCAGGTCGGCGAAGGCGTGCGGATAGGGTGTGCGCCCCACCGCAACCGGCGTGCCGGGCGCGGCGGCAAAGCCGCCACGGCCGTCATTGAGCAGCACGGCCACGCGTCCGCTCTCTTCGTGGCCGGCGGTGATGTCGAGGCGGCCGTCACCGTTCACGTCTGCCAGCGCCAGCCCGTGGTTGTGGGGTTTGATGTTGGCGAAAGCCGGAAAGGGAGACCCGGGCGCCGCACGGAAGCCGCCGTTGCCGGCGCCCAGCAGAACGAAAACGTCGTTGCTGTCGTGACTGGTGGCGGCCAGATCCATCTTGCCGTCGCCGTTGAGGTCGCCCGCAGCCACCAGATGCGGCGAGGGTCCAGCAGCAAACGGCGACCCGGCAGCTTTGCGAAAGCCTCCGCGACCGTCTCCCAGCAGCACGTTGAGCCCGCCGGACCCGGCGGCCACGATATCGAGCGTCTGGTTGCCGTCAAGGTCAACGAGCGCCATGTCTCCCGGCTGCCCCGCCACGGCGAACGGCGAACCGGGAGCAGGAGCGAACATCCCCTGCTGCGCGGCGCATGCACCCAGCAAAAGGCTCATGACCAGCGGGGCAAGAAAGAAATGCGACATGTATGGCTCCTCTCGAGGCCCTCGTTCAAGGCTTCCAACGTAACAGACGCGCCGCAACTGAAGGCGTGAGCACCCGCGCGTGGTCTGCAGTTTGGGCCCTGCGCCTCTGTACTAGCAACCCGGTACTGGGTACTCTGTAGTTGGATGGACTTCAAGCTCATCTCCGACTACACCTCGCGCGGCGACCAGGCCCAGGCCATTGACGCGCTGCTGCGCGGTCTGCGCACCGGGGAGCAGCACCAGGTGCTTTTGGGCGTGACCGGCTCCGGCAAAACCTACACCATGGCGCGCGTGGTGGAGCAAATCAACCGGCCCACGCTGGTGCTGGCGCACAACAAGACGCTGGCGGCGCAGCTCTACCACGAGTTCAAGGGGTTCTTTCCGCACAACGCGGTCGAATACTTCGTGAGTTACTACGACTATTACCAGCCGGAGGCGTACATTCCCGCGGCCGACGTCTACATCGAAAAAGAAGCCACCATCAACGACGAGCTGGACAAGCTGCGGCTTTCGGCCACGCGCTCGCTGTTCGAGCGGCGCGACTGCCTGATCGTGGCCTCCGTAAGCTGCATCTACGGCCTGGGTTCGCCCGACGCCTACTACGGCATGATGCTGTTCCTGGAAAAAGGGCAGAAGATCAAGCGCGAAGAAATCGTGCGGCGGCTGGTGGAAATCCTCTACGAGCGCAGCGACGGCGAGCTGCGCCGCGGCACCTTCCGCGTGCGCGGCGACGTGCTCGAAGTCCACCCCACGTACGACGACATGGCCTACCGCATCGAGCTCTGGGGAGACGAGATCGAAGCGCTCTCGCAGATTGATCCGCTGTTCGGCACGGTCAAGCAGAAGTACGCGCGCCTGCCCATCTATCCCAAGACGCACTACGTGATGTCCAAGGAGACGCGTGCCCAGGCCATCGGCTCCATCCTCGAAGAGCTGGCGTGGTGGGAAAAAGAACTGGAAAAGCAGGGACGCATGGTGGAATCGCAGCGCATCCACCAGCGCACCCGCTTTGACGTGGAAATGATCAAGGAGGTCGGCTACTGCCACGGCATTGAGAACTACTCGCGGCATTTCTCCGGACGGCTGCCGGGCGAAGCTCCGCCCACGCTCCTGGACTACGTGCCGCGCGATTACATGCTCTTTCTCGACGAGTCGCACCAGACCGTGCCCCAGCTCCACGGCATGTACCACGGCGACCGCTCGCGCAAGCAGACGCTGGTGGAGTACGGCTTCCGCATGCCCTCGGCGCTGGATAACCGCCCCCTGACCTTTGAGGAGTTCGAGCACCGCGTGAACCAGGCCATCTACGTCTCCGCCACGCCCGGTCCCTACGAGCTGACGAAATCCGCCGGCGTGGTGGTGGAACAGATCATCCGGCCCACGGGGCTGGTGGATCCGCAGGTGGAAGTGCGCGCCGTGAAGGGGCAGATTGACGACCTGCTGCACGAGATCCGCGAGCGCGCCGCCCGGAAAGAACGCGTGCTGGTGACCACGCTCACCAAGCGCATGGCCGAAGACCTGGCCGAGTACTACAGCGAGGTAGGCGTGCGCTGCCGTTACATGCACTCGGAGATCGAGACGCTGGAGCGCGTGAAAATCCTGCGCGACCTGCGGCGCGGCGAGTTCGACGTGCTGATCGGCATCAACCTGCTGCGCGAGGGGCTGGACCTGCCCGAGGTTTCGCTGGTGGCCATTCTCGACGCCGACAAGGAAGGCTTCCTGCGCTCCGCCGGGTCGCTGATCCAGACCATGGGGCGCTGCGCGCGCAACCTGAACGCCCGCGCCCTGCTTTATGCCGACAGAATGACGGACTCCATGCGCCGCGCCATGGACGAAACCGACCGCCGCCGCGCCATCCAGCAGGCCTACAACCAGGAACACGGCATTACGCCTGAAACCATCGTGCGGCCGGTGGAGATGTCGCTGGCGGCCATCGTGGAGGCCGATTATGGCGACTTTTCCAGCGCGCTCGATGAGATGCCGGAGTTCACCAGCCAGGCCCAGATGGACGAGTACATCACCCGGCTCGAGGTAGAGATGCGCGAGGCGGCCAAGAAGTTTGAATTCGAAAAGGCCGCCAAGCTGCGGGATACGATTCGCGACCTGCGGACCAAGGAGTTCTTGTTCACGTAAACGCGCTGCGGGCCACGAAAAATTAGGGCGTCCGGAAATCCGGACGCCCTTTTTTGCGCCGCTCCTCCCCCGAGTGACGACGCAAACCTGTTCCACCGGTCCCGCCCCGGGCAGCTAGTGCACCGTGGTGCTCTTCATCGCTGCCACGGCCGCCGCCACGCGCGGATCGAGCGCGGGGGCAGCGGCAGGCCGTGCGCTCCCGCTCTTGCTCTCCGCGTACTTCATTTCGCTGTCGAGCGAGGTGAAGCGTTTCATGATCTCCAGAAGGCGCAGTGACATTTTCTGGATGGTTTCCACCTGCTCGCGCATGGGATCGGTGAGGGCTGCAGGGTCCATCAGGATGAGTTCGGCATTGCCCAGCACCGAGGTCAAAGCGTTGTTGAAGGGATGGCGCATCTCCAGCATGTAGCGGCCCAGCGCGGCTTCGCGGCGGCAGCCGGCGGCCTCGTGCTCAGCGTGCAGGGCGCGCGCCAGGGCGTCTGCCGCTTCCAGCATCTCGTTGCCCAGAAGCACCAGCGTGTCCGCCCAGGTGTCGTAGCGTCCCAGTACGATCAGGCGCGGGTGCGCCGCACGCAATGCCGCCACGTTGGCGCCGTCGGGCGCCAGGTAGATGCAGGGTGCGGGCGCGCTTCCCATGTCGTCCAGGACGGCAGCCAGTCGCGGACCGTGAATTCGTCCCACGATGGCCAGGCCGTACTCGGCCGCATGGTTAGCGCTCCAGGAGTCGCCGCGCATCAGGATGAAGGCGGGCACGGTGCGCTCCACCTGCCAGCGCCCCATCACCACCTGCGCGAACTCCGCATCGTCGGAAAGGATCAGTACTGTTTTCGTATTCAAAGCCAGGTCTCCCGGAATTTCTCTTAAGGCGCAACTATCTGGCTGTGCTTGTGCAAGACAGGGGCCAAACTGGGAAGCCTGGGTCGCCTTAGTAAGCTATGTGTTTTCAGCTAGATAGAAAAGTCGCCTGACCAAAGTCAGGCGGATGCCGTCTCATTCTGACAACATTCTCACGAGGTGCTTCCCATTGAGCCGGCGGAGACGCTTTCACTCGGGTGGATGCCGTAGCGCTTCAGCTTGCGGTAGAGAGTGGCGCGGCTGATGCCGAGCATGCGGCCGGCTTGGGTCTTGTCTCCCCCCACCTGGTCGAAGACGCGCTGGATGGTCAGGCGCTCCACGTCTTCCAGGTCGGTGGCCGGGGCGCCGTCCGTTCCGGTGCCCGCAGAGGCCGGGGCGGAACGCAGGGCGGGAGGCAGGTCGTTTACGTCAATCACTTCGTGGTTGCCCAGCGCCACGGCGCGCTCGATCGAGTTCTCCAGCTCCCGCACATTGCCCGGCCAGTCATAGTGCAGGAGGGCGCGCAGCGCGGCGTCGGTGAGGGTCAGGTTATGTTCCGGAGCATAGCGTTCGAGGAACCAGTGCACCAGCATGGGGATGTCGGAACGGCGCTCGGCGAGCGCGGGCAGGTGTACGGTGACCACGTTGAGGCGGAAGTAGAGGTCTTTGCGGAACGAGCCCTCGCGGTAGGCCGCCTCGAGATCGCGGTTGGTGGCGGCGATGATGCGCACGTCCACCTTGGCCTTCTGATTGCTGCCCACCGGACGCACTTCTTTTTCCTGCAGCACGCGCAGCAGCTTGGCCTGCATCTCCAGCGGCAACTCGCCGATTTCATCGAGGAAAATGGTGCCGCCGTTGGCCGCCTGGAAGAGGCCCACTTTGGACTTGGTGGCCCCCGTGAAGGCCCCTTTCTCGTAGCCGAAGAGCTCGCTTTCGATCAGCGTGGGAACCAGCGATCCGCAATCCACGGCCACGAACGGCCGCTGCGCCAGCGAGCCACGGTAGTGGATGGCGCGCGCCACCAGTTCCTTGCCCGTGCCGCTTTCGCCGGTGATCAGCACCGGAGTGCGCGTGTCCTTCAGCCGGGCCACCATGCGCAGCACGTCCTGGATGCGGGTTGAGGAGCCGACGATGCCGTTCAACTCCATTTCCGAGCTCACGCGCTCGCGCAGAAACTGGTTTTCCACCACCAGCCGGACTTTTTCCTCCATGCGCTGCAGCACGAGCTTCAGTTCCTCCACGCGGAAGGGCTTGGTGATGTAGTCGTAGGCACCCAGCTTCATGGCCTGCACGGCGCTTTCGATGGAACCGTGCCCGGTCATGATGACGAGTTCGGTGCGCGGCAATAGCGTCCGCACGCGGTCGAGAAAGTCCAGGCCGGACATGTTGGGCATGCGCAGGTCGCTGAGGACGATATCGGGCGAGGTGGTTTCCAGCTTCGCCAGCGCGGCCTCGGCGCTCTCCGCCTGGACGCAGTCGAACCCCAGCGACGTGCCGATGGCAACGCACAGCTTGCGAATGCTTTCCTGGTCGTCCACCACCAGCATCTGGATACGGATGTCGTTGTTCATGGCGCCTTTCCAAAGGTTTTTTCCACCGCGTCCAGGAGCTGGCGAACGCGGAAGGGTTTCTCCACGCAGGGAGCTCCGGTGCGCTCCAGCATGCGCACCGTTTCCTCGCTGGCCACGTCGCCGGTAATAAAGACGACGCGCGCGCGCAGATCCGGCCGGTTGGCCACAATCCAGGCGTGCACGTCGGCGCCGTTGACTCCGCCGGGCATGCGAATGTCCGTGATAACGCCGCGGAACTGCCCCCCGGAAAGCAGCCGCAGGCCTTCCACGCCCGAGGCGGCGGGCTCCACGCGGTAGCCGTGCCGCTCCAGCGTGGAGCGCAGGAGCACCATCACCGAGGGTTCGTCCTCGATCACCAGGATGGCCGCCCCTGTCGAAGCCGTCGCATGCAATGTTTGGCTCATGGATCCTTGTCTCCAGCGGCCACCAGGGCGCCGCGCTCCGCTGCCGGGAGTCGCACCCGAAAGCAGGCGCCCTGGCCGCCTTGATTGTTGTGGCAGACGATCTCTCCACCGTGCTCGCGCACAATGCCGTAGCAAATGCTGAGTCCCAGCCCTGTCCCTTTGCCCACCTCCTTGGTGGTGAAGAAGGGATCGAAGATGCGGTCGGAAAAGGTGATGCCGTCGCCGTTGTCGCGGAAGGCGATTTCGATGAACCCGTCGGCGTCCGCGGTTTCGATCTCAATGCGGCCGCGGCGGCCGCTCTCGCGCACCGCGTCGTAGGCGTTGTTCAGGATGTTGAGGAACACTTGCTGCAGCTGGTGGGCGTCGCCTACGGTTTCTTGCAGTTCCGGGGCCAGCCGCTCCACGATTTCCACGCCGTGGCTGTGGAAGTCATAGGAGCGCAGTTGCAACGTCTGGTGCAGGATGGAGTTTACTTTGACGGGCTTCTTCTGCGGCGGCGTCTGGCGCGCGAAGCTCAGCAGGTTCTGCACGATCACCTTGGTGCGCTGCGCCTCCTGCACAATCACGCGCAGGTCCTGCTTGGCGAAGTCGGGCAGGTCCGGGTGCTCCACCAGCAGGTCGGCAAAACCCAGAACGGCGGTCAAGGGATTGTTGACTTCATGGGCCACGCCCGAGACCAGTTGCCCCACGGCTGCCATTTTCTCCGTGTGCATCAATTTGGCCTGTAGCAGCGCGGCGTCGGTGATGTCGGTCATCACGGCCACAATGCTGGTTGGCTTGCCCTGATCGTCGCGCATGGGGCTGAGGTTCACCGAGAGCTGGCTGGTTTTGCCGTCGCCGCGCACGAAGGCAAGCTCCAGGTTGTCCACCTGCTGGCCGTCTAGCGTGCAGGCAAAGGCCGCGGCGAAGGCCTCGCGCCGTGACGGGGCCACGAACTCCTCCAGCCGGTGGCCCAGGAGGTCGTTCTCCGTGTAGGCGCCGGCTTCAAAGCAGCGCCGGTTGGCGTAGGTCACCACTCCAGCCGGGTCTGCCACCAGGATCATGCTTTGCGTGTTGTTCAGGATCTTGCTGTTGAAATCGCGTTCGTGCTGCAGTTCCGCCTGGAAGGTCTTCAGTTCCGTGATGTCGAGCATCACACCGCGGTACTGCACAACGCGTCCCTGGGCATCGCGCACGGCGACGGCGTTCTGCAGGGAGTGGATCACCGAGCCGTCTTTGCGCCGCAAAACTTCCTCGAAGTTGCGCAGCACTCCCATCTGCTCGATGGCCTGGCAGAACCGTTGCCGTTGTTGCGGCGCGGCGTAAAGTTGCTCGGGGATGTTCACCTGCAGCAGTTCCTCGCGGCTGCCGTAGCCCAGCATGCGCACCAGGGCGTCGTTCACCTCGATAAAGCGCCCCTCGGGCGAGGAAAAGAACAGGCCTTCCTGGATGTTGTCGAACAGTTCCTGGTAGCGGCGCTCCGCCTCTCGCCGGTCGGAAATGTCCTTGAGCACGTGGATGGTCTGCTCTTCGGCCTGGTCTTCTTCCCGCGTGCGCGAGGTGGAAACCAGGTAGGTGCGTTCCAGCACCGGGTGCAGGAACTCGCCCGAACCGTCTTCGCCCGTGCGGCAGAAGGGACAGGGCTGGCTGCCCGCTTCCGCGGTAATGGAAACCAGAGCGCGCATGGTGACGCCGATCAGCTCCTTGGGCTCCACCCCGATGAACTCGGCCAGGGAGCGGTTGACGCGCACCACGCGATTGCTCTCGTCGTGCACCACGATGAAGTCGCTGATGGCGTCGAATATCTCCACCCACTGCTTGTTGGATTGCTCGATGCGGGAGAACAGGCGCGCATTGTCCAGGGCAATGGCGGCGTGGCCGGCCAGCGCCTCCAGCAACGACTGCTCCGCCGGCAGCAACACTTGTCCCCGGTCCACCAGGCACAACAGGCCCAGCAACTCGCCTTCAGCGTCGCTCAGGCGGGCCACGGCAAGGTCTTTCCACTCCAGCAGTCCGGCTACGCCCGGTCCCAAAAATTCTCCTGCCGAGCCGGAAACCACGACCTGGGGCCGGTCTCCGGCCAGATCGGTGAGGGCGGAATTCAGCCGCCGCAGCAGCGCCGGGTTAATCTCCCGGTTCGGCTCGTGAATGCAAACCGCTTCCAGCAACCGCCCATGGGCCAGAGCCAGCAGGGCGGCACGCGCGCCCAGCATTTCCGCGGCGCGCATGGCGAAGCTCTTCAAAAAGTCCGGCAGGCGGAACGAAGAGTTCAGTTCGCGCGCCAGGCTCATCAGGTTTTCTGCGCAGGCGCGGTGCTGGCGCGAAAGCGCAAGGTTTTGCGCCGCCTCCAGCGCCGCCGCCACCTCGGCGGCCAGGGCGCGCGCCCGGCGCACGTCTCCCGCGCTGATCTCCGCCCCGTCCAGCCGGTCCAGCACGGCAAACAAACCGATGGCTTTGCCGTCTGCTCCCAGCAGCGGGACCACCAGGTATTGCTTCACGTGAAACTCGGCGGCCAGCGCCGGATCGGCGTCCGGACAGAGCGTGATGTCTTCCGTCCAGAAAGGCTCCCGGCCGGCCAGGACGCGTTCCGTGAGTCGCGATTTCAGCGCCAGATTGCGCGGGCGCCCTTCACCGTTTTCCGCCGCCCACCGCACCAGGCATCCGCCCTCCTCCACCAGCGCGATGAAACTCCGGCCAAATCCCAGGAATTCCGCCGCCCGCAGTACGAACCGCTTCATGAACTGATCGAGTTCGCTGCTCGCCGTCAGTTCGTCGGAGATTTCCAGCAACTGCTGCAATTCGGTAGCCTGCCGGGTAATGGCGGAGTGCCGCTCCACGTTGGCCAAGGCCAGTTCCGTCAAGCCGGTCAGGTGTGCAACCAGCGACTTATCCGCATCGCCGTACGTTCCTTCGGGCTGGGAATAGACCAGAATGGCGGCCGGTCCCTGCGGTGCGCGCAGCGCCGCGGCAATCACCATTCCGGAGGGCAGCAGGTCCTCGTAGCCCGAGGGCGAAGTCGCTACAGGCACGCACAGCAGGTCCGCACCCTCAGCCACGCGTTCCGCCAGTGCCTCTCCTGAGCGCAGCCCCTGGTCCTTATGGCGCACCAGAATGTCGCGCACGATGTCAGGGTCTTCACCGTCGGTGGCCCGCAGGCGGAATCTCATCTCCGCGTCGCGCATTAGCACGGCGGCAAAGCGGGCCCCCAACAGGCTGGACGCGCCGCGGGCCAGGGCATCGAAAATCTCCCCCGGTTCCCGGCTGGAGTTAAGCGCCCGGGCGCACTTTGCCAAGGCCTCGGTCTGGCTGTGTACGGGAAGGTCAACCTCGTAGCGGGTGGGGGAGACGCGGGGTGATGCCTTCTTGTTTTGGCGCATATCTTATTGGCCCCGCCTGACTTACTTTACAAGTCACTTCAGCAGGGTTAACTGCACCGTAAACCGGCATCTCAAATTGAGTCAAGCAAAAGAGGGTATCCGGGGGGTGACTCGGCGGATTCCGTCTCACGTTGAGAACCCACGCCAAGTCCGCTGGAAGTCCCCGCCTTTTTCGCCGCGGGATCCTTAAGGGGTGACCACAACAAAGACCGGTTCCGGCGAGCTGGCGTTCATGGTGAGTACAACCGTGTCGTCGGAGGTGCGAATGTCGGAGATGTTATTGGAGTCGCGGTTGGCGACAAATACTTTGGAGCTATCGGGTGCGGAGTCAATCGAAACCGGCGTGGTGCCCACGTTAATGGTGCGGATCACGGTGTTGCTGGTGGCGCT
>CAYRII010000048.1:0-13108 GCA_964424245.1 uncultured Terriglobales bacterium
CTCGCAGAAATAATTGCCTTCCATGTGTCCGATGGGAATCTGCAGCACCTCGCCCCGGCGGCAGGCGTGGGTGAAGGGCGAGTCCGCGGTCTCCACGCGCACCTGCACCTGGCGGCAGATGTAGCGCAGGCCTACGTTGCGCATCAGGGCGCCGGGCAGCAGGCCGCTCTCGCAAAGAATCTGGAATCCGTTGCACATTCCCAGCACCAGACCGCCGGAGCGCGCAAACTGCGTCACCGACTCCATCACCGGCGAGAAGCGCGCGATGGCCCCGGTACGCAGGTAGTCGCCGAAGGCAAAGCCGCCGGGGATTACGATGGCGTCGCAGTTTTCCAGGTCGGTGGATTCATGCCACAGGTAGGTCACCGGCTGGCGCGCCACTTCCTTCAGCGCGTACCAGGCGTCGTGCTCGCAGTTGGACCCGGGAAAAACGATTACCCCGAACTTCATCGGCCTGCACTCGCGTGGCAGCAGCCACAAGCTCAGTCTATCACCGGGATGCAATCGTGCCCGATGCTGGCGGCCGAGGAAAAATCGCGGGCAGCGTATGGCACATCGCCGCCCGCGCCAGCAACCGTTCCTACAGTTCGTCTTCCTCGATTTCCATCGCAGGAGGCATGGGCGCCATCGGCGGGTGAGGCATGTGAGGCGGCCCGGGCGTGCGCAGCGTGAACACATGGTCCCGCTCCTGCTTGATGGATTGCAGCTTTTTCCACTGCTCCACGCTAAGCACACGCCGGATGGCCAGCATCATCATGGTGTTGGCTTTTTCCAGGCGGCCCCGCGCTGCCAGCACCAGGTCAATCTGCGCTCCCACCTTGGCTTCGTCCGGCTGGTCCGCCTCCACCAGCGGCTGCAGTTTCACCTCTTGCCGTTCCAGGTCGGCGCGCAGGTCAATGAGCTTCAGCCGGTGATCCAGAAAGGTCTGCTCGATCTGGCTGATCTGCGCCTCGGTGAGCTTCAGGTCGGCGGCGATTTTGGAGTTCTTCCACCACTTGCCCAGTTCCGGCCCTCCATGGCGCATGCGCCGGATCTCGATGTTCTTTTCCTGTTCCATCTCGCCCGGCCCGGCGGTCTTCCACACATATTGCCTGGTGGTTGCCTTGGGAGGCGCCTCAGGCGCAGCTGGCGCCTCCTGCGCCAGCAGGGGAAGCCCCAGGCCGAAGACTGCCAGCAGTAGAAGTATGCGTTTCATGTTCATGGTCCTCTTTCTCTCTTGCCTATTGGGATTTGGATTGCGAAGCAGAATTCACGGACTGTTGAATTTCGTGCGCCAGCAGCGTCGCCGGTTCCAGGGCCCGCGGCACATCTCGCCCCACCGCGCGCTCCACGCCCACCAGCAGGTCATGATCGGGATCGAAGGAATCCATGGCTTGCGGGGCGGGCGCGGACATCACCAGGGTTGCGGCCATGGCCAACAGAGCAAGGCTCCCGGCCCATGCCAGGCGCAGTGAGCCGCGCCGGTTTTCCGAGGCCACACGCTGGCCGATGGCGCGCGCTTGGCGGTCGAGAATGGGATCCAGACGATCCGCTGCTGCGCGCATCGCCCTGCCGTAGGAGTCCACGGCCTGCCCCAGCTCCTGCCGCTCCTTCCGGCAGGCCTCACACTCTGCCAGGTGCGCCGCGGCGTTTCCGTCCGGCGAACCCAGCAGCATCGCGGTCATCTGTTCGTCGCTCAAATGCGTCGTCATAGCGTTACCACCTTGGTTGTCGAACTGCGGACCCGCTTGCGCACCGCTCCCAGGGCGCGCGAAAGGTGCGCCTTTACCGTGCCCACTTCCAGTTCCATCACCCTGGCGATCTGCTCCAGCGGCATCTCTTCGCCAAAGCGCAGGTGAAAGATGGCGCGCTGCTGCGGTGAAAGCTCCTCGGCCGCTTTCCAGACCGCCGCCAGTTCTTCCCGGGCCAGGAGGGCGCGCTCAGCCGAAGCTCTGTTGTCGGCCACTTTTTCCGCCGCCGTTTGATCCGCCCCGGAAAGACCAGCGTTCATCAAGCGCCGCCAGAAAGATTGTCGCCGGCTCCGCGCATGGTCATGCGCCAGGTTGACCGCGATCCTCACCAGCCACGTGCCCACTCCCGCCTCGCCGCGAAAACCGTTGCGGTTGCGGTAGGCGCTCAGGAAGCACTCCTGGGTGAGCGTTTCGGCGGCATCCGCGTCACGCAACATGGAGAGCAACAGGCGATAGAGTCGCCTCTGGTGCCGGCGTACCACCAGTTCGAAATCCACCAAATCGGCGCGGCTTGCCCCCTCAACTGGCCGGGATGCAGGGGGCAACGTACTATCCAGTGTGTCCGCCACAATACCTCGCTTGATTGGACGCTTTTCCGCGCCGCAGGTTTACAGTGTCCAGGAAACTTATTGGTGCGATCCATCCTAGCCGGTGCGCCGTGTTCCGGCCACTCGGCCGGCCTTTCGGTGCGCCGGACGCTGCCCGGGAGAGTGCTATAATCGCTGTTCGCGTTCGTCCGAAATGTTCCAGAGCCCGGGCTCCCACCGGCGCTCGCGAATCCTTAAGACACGAGGTCAGGGCGATGTCCGGCCATTCCAAGTGGGCCACCATCAAGCACAAGAAGGGCGCGCTCGATGCCAAGCGCGGCAAGACCTTTACCCGCCTCATCCGCGAAATCTCCATGGCGGCCAAGTCGGGCGGGGACGCGGACAAGAACCCGCGCCTGCGCACCGCCATCGCCGCCGCCAAGGCGGAGAACATGCCCGCGGACAACATCAAGCGGGCCATCCAGCGCGGCACCGGTGAGCTGCCCGGCGCCGTCTACGAAGAGTTCGTGCTGGAGGGCTACGGCCCGGGTGGTGTCGCGGTGTTGGCCGAGATTTCCACAGACAACCGCAATCGTACGGTCAGCGAAATCCGCCACCTTTTTGGCAAGAACGGCGGCAGCATGGGCGAAGCCGGTTCCGTGGCCTGGATGTTCCACAAGAAGGGGTACATCGTCGTGCCCAAGTCCGCCGCCAAGGAAGACCTTCTGATGACATTGGTGCTCGAATCCGGCGGAGAGGATTTACGCGACGACGGCGAAAACTGGGAGATCTTTACCGATCCCGCCAGTTACGAATCAGTGCTCGAGGCCATCCACAAAGCCGGCCTTGAGGTTGCGGCGTCCGAACTCTCCATGGTGCCCCAGAACTACATCAAGCTTGAGGGCCAGGCCGCCAGCCAGATTCTTCGCCTCATGGACGCCCTCGAGGAGCACGACGACACGCAGCACGTGTACTCCAATTTTGATGTCGACGAAGCCCACCTGCGGGAAGTCGCCAGTTGAGTTTGGGCTGGCGCCGGCTGCTTCATTGCGACTCGTCCTCATCCCGTCGTGACGTGCGCTCCCCTCGAGTAAATCCAGAAGCAAAAAAGTTCTCGCTTCCGGGGTTCCCCGCCTGCTAGATTCATTAGTCTTTCGGATGCCACGCACCCGGCAGAACCTCATGCGCCCTCTTCTCCTCTTCTTACTGCTCAGCGCCGGTGTCGCCGCTCATTCGCAAAACTTGGCCGCTTCTTCCCTGCAAAAAGGCTCCTGGGAGATGGGGGTCTGGACGGCCGGCGGCACCTCCGTGCCCGGGGGGATCAACGACACCCGCCTCTTCTTGGCCGGCCTGCGCATCGGCCGCGTCATGACGGGCGCGCACGGTCCCGGTTTCCTGCGCGGCCAGATGGAAGTCGTCGCCGACTTGGTGCCCGTCTACGTCGTCTTCCAGGGCCGCACGGTCTACGGAGCGGCCATCACTCCTCCCATGTTCAAGTGGAACTTCACCAGCCGGAAGAAGAAGGTTGTGCCCTATGTCGAGGTAGGAAGCGGTCTGTTGTTCTCCAGCGGAGACGTTCCCGCAGGCACCTCTTTCTTCAACTTCACCCCCCAGGTCGGAGCTGGCATGCTGGTCTTCACCCGGGAGAAGCGGGCCTGGAGCCTCGCCGCTCGCTATCTCCATCACTCCAATTCCAGCCTCGCTGGCCGCAACCCCGGCATCAACTCCGTCCAGTTCCTCGTGGGATATCACTGGTTCAAGTAAGGGTTCCCTCGGTTGCGGCCCGGCAGGCCCGGCGGCTATGCTTCTTTCCTATGTCTACCCTGGTGGAGTGCGTCCCCAACTTTTCCGAAGGACGCGACAAGGCGAAGGTTGACGAGATTGCCGAGGCCATGAAGGTTCCCGGGGTCCATCTGCTCGACCGGGAGATGGACGCTGATCACAACCGCTCCGTAATCACCCTGGTCGGCGACCGCGAGTCGATTGCCGAAGCCGCCATTCGCGGCGTGGGCAAGGCGGCGCAGCTCATCGATTTGAACGCGCACCATGGCGCCCATCCGCGCATGGGCGCCGCCGACGTTGTTCCCTTTGTCCCCATCGAGGGCGTCACCCTGGACGATTGTGTCGCCATCGCGCGCCGCGTGGGCGCCGAGATCTGGGAGCGCTATCACATTCCCGTCTATCTCTACGAAGCCGCCGCCGCCCTCCCCGAGCGCCAGAACCTGGAGAACGTGCGTCGCGGACAGTTTGAGGGATTGCGCGACGAAATCGCCGCCAACCCCGCCCGCCGTCCCGATTTCGGCGAGCCCAAGCTGCATCCCACCGCCGGCGCCGTCGCCGTCGGCGCTCGCAAGTTCCTCATCGCCTACAACATCTATCTCAATACCGCCGACCTGGATGTAGCCAAAAAAGTCGCCAAGGCGGTGCGCTTTTCCTCGGGCGGGCTGCGCTTCGTCAAAGCCGCCGGATTCTCCGTGCGCAATCTCGCGCAGGTCTCCATGAACCTCACCGACTTTGAGCAAACTCCCATGGCGCGCGTGTTTGACTTCGTACAGCGCGAGGCCGCCCGCTATGGCGTGCAGCCCCTGAGCAGCGAAATCGTTGGCCTCGTCCCCAAGCGCGCCCTGGAAGATGCCGCCGCATATTTCCTGCAGATCGAAAACTTCGATTCCTCGCTCATTCTGGAGAACCGCCTGGCGGCGATCATGGGCGGCAAGGCCGCGGTCGGAGGATTGCGCGCTGGCGTGGAGCCCTTCCTCGAGCAACTGGCCGCTCCCACCGCCACCCCCGGCGGCGGATCCGCCGCGGCCGCCGCGGGAGCCATGGCCGCTGCGCTGGCGCACATGGTGGCGGCCATGTCCCGCGGCAAGCAGGCCTACCTGCAGCACCAGGAACCGCTCAGCCAAGCCATCGCCCGGCTGGCCCAGTTGCGCGAGGAGTTGAAGGCAGCCATCGAAGAGGATGCCGCAGCCTTTCAGGCCGTCATGGCGGCCTACAAGCGCACCCGCGGCGCGGACGACGGCGACGCCGTCATCGCCCTGGCCCTCAAGAATGCCACCCTCGTGCCTTTGGGCGTCGCCGAACGGGCCAGGGAAGTGGCGGAGATCGCCCACCGCCTCGGCCCCATTACCAATTCCAACATGGCCTCGGATCTCCAGGCGTCGCGCGCTCTGGCCGAGGCCGCCATCTCCGCCGCCCTGGCCAACGTGGAAATCAACCTCGGCTCTCTGAACGACGAAGGCTTCAAGGGTGAGACGCGCCGCAAGGCCGCCGCCTTGAAAAGCTGAACCAGACTCTGACCATCTCTCACAACGCCTTGGGCATCACTGGTTCCTTCCGCCCCGTAGGGATAAACTCGCGGATGGACCGCATCCCGTGGTGGATGGTAAACAGTTTTTCGACGCCCAAAATCACCGCCACAACCACCGTCGTTGCCAGCGCCTCCGCGGTCGTCAATGCCTCTTCACCTGGCTCCGGGGGAGTTTGGTCTCCCGCGAAGGTCAGCACGACGAACAGCAGCAGCAGCACCAGCAGATAGGCCTCGGCCATGAAGTCCATTACGCCCAGGAATGTCTGCCCGGTGTAAAAATAGCCGCCGCCCGGGATCAGCAGCGCCCTCTTGATCATCGTCTTCTCATCTTTGAAAACCAGGCCGCATTTCTGGCACTGGTACTGGCGCGGGATGAGCGCTGCGTGGCACTCGGGACACAGGGATTGCATCTCCTGTGCCGTACTGCCGGCTCCCGCGCCGGTCTCAAGCAGCTTGGCAACCAGGACCTGCAGTTTACGCACCTCTCGCCGCTTCAGTTGCCAGTACTTTTCCTTTCTGCCGTTGCGATACTTCAGCTCCAGCGTCCCGCCCAGCCACCCTTTGGCCTCGCCGGACTCGACGTCTCCCCAGCGCACGGCGCGCAGGCTTTGTCTCCACTCCCCTTTGCGATTGACCAGGAAGTGCAGCATCCGGCGGTCGGTAAAGACCAGCGTGGTAGCCGCTGCGTAGACCGAGTACCAGCCAAACGCAAATTGCTCGAACCATCCCATGGGCGCCAGCGCCCGCGCCGCATAGAGCACGGTCTCCTCCGGTTCCAGCACCTTGGCCAGAGCCGCCTGCAGCTTGGCAAGATTCTTCGTTACTTCCTTGCGGACGCCCTTTTTGTCCGCACCGCGGTGGTCGCTGTAAGCCACGTCCTCGCGCAGAGGAACGCCCTCGGTCGTGGTGAGCCGCGGTACTTGCTCCGCATGGACCACCAGCTGAAGATTGGCCATACCATGCCTCCCGGATCCGTTGGAATCGCGGGCATTGTACTCCTGGGGGTCTTTTGCGTCAGCCAGGCCGGCATGCGTACCGCCCCAAGCAACGGTTGGCCGCTGCGGTGCGTCTATAATTGGGACATGAACCGCTCAATTACCGCTGTCCTCTTCTGCCTTTTGGCCGCTCTCCCGGCCGCCGCCGCAGCTCTGGGAACTGCGCCGCGCGGCGTCATCCCCGCCGAGGTGCAGCAGATCATCTCCGTGGACTATCGCAAGCTTGGGGGATCGCCCTCGGCCCTGGCGCTCAAGGCCCGCGCCCTGCCCGAACATCTCAAGCAGTTTGAGGCTGCCTTGCGCGGCGTGGGCATTAACCCCGATGCCGATCTCGACCAGCTCACCTTCGCGTCCTTCCGCACCCCCAAGAGCGGATTGCGCATTGTGGGCATCGCCCAGGGACAGTTTCCCGCCAAGGCCGTGTTGCAAAAGATCCGCCAGCGCAAGCTGCGCGCCCAGAAGTATCGCGGCACAGACGTCTACCCCATGGGCGAGACCGTCAAGATGGCCTTCCTCGACGATTGGACGCTTCTCTTTGGCGATTCCACCGCCGTTCGCGCCGCGCTCGACACGCGCGACGGCCAGGGACCGAGCCTCAACGCCAACTCCCAAATCACCGACCTGATGCCTTCCGTGGAAACCGGCGCTCTTTGGAGCGTGCTCGATGCCGCCGGCACCCAGAACATGCTGCGCTCCTCTCTGGGCGAAGCCGCCCGGCTGGCCGATTTCGAATCTGTCCGCAAGCGCCTCCTGGGCTCCCGCTATGTCATGGATTTCGACAGCGGCGTGGACTTCGACCTCGACATCCTCACCTCCGATAACTTTTCCGCTGCTACCCTCTCCTCGCTCATCCAGGCCGGCATGATGTTCCGCAAGATGAGCGCCACGGGCGCGGAAAAGACAGCGCTGGAAAACCTTACCGTCAACTCCGACGGCGGCCGCGTGAAGCTCCATTTCGAGAGCGACGAAAAGCGTTTCCAGGCCCTCGTCCAGTCGGATCTGTTCAACAACTTCTCGCGTTAGGACGCCACGCGGCCCCCGGGTTTCTCGTCCGCCTCAGCGTTTCTCAGCGGGGCAGCACACGCTCTCCACGAACTCTTGCACAACGCCCGCAGGCTGCGTCTCCCCCTTTTCGGCATCGCCGTGAAAAACGTAGACTTCCCAGCGATAGCCCGTGGGATCCTTGGCCCAGATCTTGTCCTGCAGCGCGTAGCAGCACGTCGTCTGCTTTTCCTCGAGCGTTCGGAAGCCCGCCGCTTCCAGGCGCGCCCGCGCCTCGGCGATCTCCTCCAGTTTGTCCACCCGCACGCCCAGGTGGCTCAGCCCCTGCAGGCAGCAGTGCTTCGCCTGGTTCAGCGTCAGGTTGACGGCCGGCGTTTCCGCGTCGAACTTGGCGTAGCCCGGCCGCACCTTGGTGGGTTGCATGTTGAAGAGCGCCGCATAGAACCGCACGGACTCCTCCAGGTTGTTTACGTCCAGCGAAACGTGCACTTTGCTTGCCATGGGTGTGTCTCCTTTGAGATTGATAAGTGTCGATATGCGTGCCGAAAAAAACTCACAACTCCTTGGCCAGCGCCTCCCGGAAAGCCGCCAGTCCTTTTTCGTTGCGCCGGTACCACATCCACTGTCCGAGCTTTTCCGCCTCCACCAGGCCGGCCTTGGTCAGCACCGCCATGTGGTGCGAAACCGTGGGCTGCGAGAGCCCCACCCTCGCCTCAATGTCGCAGGCGCACATCCCTTCCGGCTTGCCCAGGGAACAGCAGCCCTTCTGCTTCAGCACCTTGAGGATGCGCTGCCGCATGGGATCAGCCAGCGCCGCCAGGGTCTGCGTCAATGTGGCTTCCGCTTTTCGCATATCGCCCTTCATCTATATATTAGAAATTGACTCGTGTCAATATGATTCACAATTTTTTTGAGCTGCCGGATAACCAGGGGCAAAAGAAAGTCCGGCGCCGGCCGGCCCTACTTCTTGACGATGGCCTTGTAGCCGTCGCGCGAGAGCCTGGCCTGCATGCTCTCCGCCGCCTTCTCATCGGGGAAGGGCCCCACCTGCACGCGGATGTACTTGTCGGACGCCGATTGTCCCACGATAAAGACCGGGTACTGCTTCTGCCGCAGGACGCTCACCATGGCTTCGGCGTCCTCCAGCTTGCTCAGCGCCGCCACCTGCACCACGAAGCCCGCTGGAACCCTGGGCGTGATCACGGTAGGCGCCGGAGCCGCAGCTTCGGGCGCTGCCGCGCCCTTCTCCTCCGGGACCGCCGCCAGTGTGGTCTGCGGCTCCTTCTGCTCCACGGACTGGTAGAAGGTCATGTCCGCCGCCTGGGCCTGCGCCGCGGAGGGTTTGTCCACGTCCGCGCTGTCGCTCGGTTCGGAAACCGTTGCCGCCTCCGCCAGCGGCGGAGACTTGCGCCCTACGCTGTAGCCGAATGTAAAGAACAGGGCGCAGACCACGGTCAGCCCAAAGAACAGCCCCAGGACTTTTCCCGTGCCCATCGTCACTTCCTCTTCCTGCGCATCCACCAGCGTGTCGGAGAAGTTCATGCGCCCATCATAGGGCGAAAAGGCCAAATCCGCTCCCCCCGGAACCTCGGCGGTTACGTCCTCTCCTCCCCCGCCTTGTGGATCAGTTTGGTCAAGCCGGAGATGATGTCGATCGGCAACGGGAACACAACCGTGGTGTTCTTTTCCACGCCAATCTCGGTCAGCGTCTGCAGGTAACGCAGTTGCAGCGCTGCCGGCTCGGTGGCCAGCACCTTCGCGGCGTCCGCCAGCCGCTGCGACGCCGAGTACTCGCCCTCCGCGTGGATGATCTTGGACCGCTTCTCGCGCTCCGCCTCCGCCTGCTTGGCCATGGCACGCAGCATGGTTTCGGGAAGGTCCACCTGCTTGACCTCGACGTTGACCACCTTGACTCCCCAGGGGTCGGTGTGCTGGTCGAGGATGCTCTGAATGCGCAGGTTCAGCTTTTCACGGTTCGCCAGCAGCTCGTCCAGCTCCACTTCACCAAGCACCGAGCGCAGCGTGGTCTGCGCGAATTGCGAAGTCTGGTAGAGGTAATTGGAGACAATTACCACGGCGCGGTTCGGGTCCACTACCTTCAGAAAGACCACCGCGTTCACCTTCAGGGTCACGTTGTCGCGCGTGATGATGTCCTGCGGCGGCACGTCGAAGGCTTCCTGCCGCAGCGACACCCGCACCATGCGGTCGATGGGCGCAAACACCAGCGCGATGCCCGGGCCCTTCGGCCGGTCCAGCAGCCGCCCCAGCCGGAAAATCACGCCGCGTTCGTATTCCGCAAGGATCTTGATCGAGCTCAGCAGATACAGGACGATGACCACCAACGCGATGTTGATACCCGTCATGGTGAACCTCCTCGAATCCAACTCTTAAAGTATCGCAGAAAAACGTGCGCCCCTGGCGGCAATCGGATCAGAGAATCGAAGGTGGTGCGTTCCGAAAGGCAGCGCGGACGCTGCGGTGGCCGCCGCCATCCCGCCTAGGAGCCCGGCGTCGGCGACTGCGCTGTTCCCGGCCCCTGCTCCGGTTCCACTTCCAACTGCAATCCCTGCACCCGGCGCACGCGAACTTTCTCGCCTGCATCCACCGCCGAAGTGGAGACCGCATCCCACAACTCGCCCTGCACCCAGACCTTGCCGCGCGGAGCCAGCGGCGTTCGTGCCACGCCCAGCTCGCCGGGCAGGCCTTCGTTGCCCACGGCCACCTTGCTGCGGTGCGCGCGAATCACCAGCGTCATCAGAAACACCGAGATCAGTCCGATGGGCAGCGCCACCGCCAGCGCCGTCCACAACCGGATGCGCATCTCCGGCACCGGCGTGTCCACCAGCAGCAGCGCTCCGATCACCATGCACACCACGCCGCCGGCGCCCAGGATCCCGTAACTGGTGAACTTGGCCTCCAGCGCGAACAGGGCGAACGCCACCACAATCAGCGCCAGCGCCGCGTAGCGCGTGGGCAGGATGTTGAAGGCGAACAGCGCCAGCAGCACGAAGATCAGCCCGATCACCCCCGGGAGAATCGCGCCGGGGTGGTTGAACTCGGCGTACAGCGCCAGCATGCCGATGGAAAACAGCAGGAAGGCCACGTTCGGGTCCATGATGAACGACAGCACCTGCTGCTTCAGCGTCATTTCGAAGGGCCGTACCGGGTGCCCGGCCAGGTCCAGCGTCGTCGTGGTGCCGTCGAAGCGCCGCACCGCCTTGCCCTTCATCTGTTCGAACAGGTGTTGCTCGCTGGTGGCCACGTAGTCGATCAGCTTTTTCTCCAGCGCCTCCTGCTCCGTGAACGACGTGGACTTGCGCACCGCGCTCTCCGCCGCCTCCACGTTGCGGCCGCGCTTGGCCACAAAGGCGCGCATGAAGGCGGCCGAATCGTTCTCCATCTTTTCCTTCATGGTGTCGTCGACCTTGCCTCCGCCCAGCAGCACCGGATGCGCCGCGCCCGTATTGGTGCCCGGCGCCATCGCCGCCACGTCTCCCGCTTGCAGGATAAAGAAGCCCGCCGAGGCCGCGCGGCTCCCGCTTGGCGAAACGTAGACGATCACCGGCACGGGCGATGCCAGAATCTTCTCGATGATGGTGCGCGTCGAGCTTTCCAGGCCGCCCGGCGTGCGCAGCTCGATGAGTAGCGCTTCGGCCTTGGCCTTCTGCGCCTCCGCCAGCGCGCGCCCGATGTACTCGTCGGTAATGGGATGGATGATGCCGTCCACCACCACCTTCATCACCTCCGCCCGCAGCGCCACCGGGAACAGCAGCGCGCACACCACGGCCAGCGCGCGCAGTGCGCGTGACGCTCGCGAAATGTCTTGCCTGGCGTTCATGGCTGGGTACCGGGTTGCGTCCTCTCCGCGCGCCGCAACTCGAGGGTGCGCCTCAACTCTTTGGCCTCTTCGTTTTCCGGCTCGAGGCCCAGGGCTCGCTCTACGTTTTGCGCCGCGGCCTCCACACTATTGTCTCTCAAATCCAGCCGTGCCAGCACCAGGAAAGCGTTGGCGGAAGGCGCCAGGCGCAACGCGGCCCGCGCCTCCGCCCGCGCCGCGGCGGGGTCGCTCAACCGTTCCAGCGCTTCCGCCAGTCCTGCGTGCCCGCCCGCACCGGTGGGATCCAGCAGAATCGCCTCGCGAAACTCCTTTTCCGCCTCCTGAACAAATCCCTGCTCCAGCAGAGCCCGGCCGCGTTGCACATGGAAACGGGCATGGGCCGCGGGCTGTTCCCGCGCTAGGCGTTGCTCGTTCTGGTTGCGGATTTCCAGCGCCAGCCGCCGATAGGAGGCCTCGTCATAGTTCAACTTGATGCGCTCCAGCGGCTTTCTGGGCCCCGCCGCGCTTTTCTGCGCCAACGGTGACCCGGCGGGCGGCTGCTTGCCGGCGGTCAGAGACTGCAACAACTCCCGCGCCTCAGCGTCCTCTGGTTTTCTTGCCAGGGCTTCGCCCAGCTCCCGCACAGCGCCCGCGCGGTCGCCACCCCGCTCCAGCGCCACCGCAAGATTGAAACGATAGTCGGCATCGTCGGAGTCGGCGGCCACCGCCCTGCGGAAAAAGGCTGCGGCTGACGCTTGCTCGCTTCGGCCCATCACCACGCCCAGGTTGTTGAGCACCTCGTCCAGCGGCAGGCGCGAGGCCACAAATTCGAAGGCTCTTTGCGCGCGCTCAAACTCTCCCGTGTAGTAGTGGTCCAGGCCCAGAAAGAACTGCGCCTCCAGCGCCAGCCCCTCGCTGCGCGGGATGCGCCCCAGCCACCCGGCAGATGCTCGGTAGTCGCGCGAGGCAAACAACAGCTTGCCCAGCGCCAGAATGGCTTCGTGGTAGACGGGATTGCGCCGCACCGCCTCGCGCAGGTAGCGGATCTTCTCCGGCCGGGAGGTCGAATGCAGGCCGCGTATGTAATTCTCGAAGGCGTCCAGCCGCACCGGCGGCGCCAGCGCGATGAAGTCGTTGCGCGAAATCGCCAGGTCCGGCTCCAGCGTGCGCAACAACTCCCAGGCCAGCCCGTTCTGGATTTCCAGCAGCTTCACCAGCGGCCCCGCCTGGCTCACCTCCGGCTTCATCCGCAACTGCTTCATGTCCAAAATCTGCGCTCGGGCCGTAAACGTTCGCCCATCGAACGTGTACCGGCCCAGCACTACGTACTCCACGTTCAGTTCCTCCGCAATGCGATAAAGCGTCGCCCGCGAGGGTCTTCCTCCCGTGGGAATCCCCAAACGGTCGAACGCCACCAGCCGCGCCTCTCGTCCCACCACGTACAGGGCAGGGGAGGCCATGCGCCCGCCCAGGACCTCGGGAAACGACTCCCCGATCCACTCCAGCCCCGGTGCATTCGAGATGTTTTCAAAAGGAAGGACGGCCAGCGTGTGCGCCGTCTGCGGCACAAGCTGGGCTTCTGTTCCCACGGCCACCGCGAGCAACACAAGAACGGCCGCAACAACCCTTGGCAACAATCTGTGCAAGATAGCTCGATTATATCCGCCGCACCGCCACGTTAACGGAATCGCAGGTCCCCTATACATGAGCGCCCGCCCGCCACCACG
>CAYRII010000049.1:0-13062 GCA_964424245.1 uncultured Terriglobales bacterium
CCGTCGTAGTGGCGCACGCTGCGGAGCTTGGCAATCTGTGAAGGTGTGAGATCCAAGCGCAACAGGTCAAACATCTGGCCATCGCGATTCTGCTCGACCACATAGACGCGGTCGTGACGGTCGATGAAAGCCGCCACGTCGGGGTGGAAGGGGTAGGCGCGAAGGCGGAGGTAGTCCGTCTTGGTTTTCTGTTCCTCGCGCAACTGGTCGCGGCATTCCACGATGGCCCAGTGCGAGGTGCCAAAGCCGAGAATGCCGATCTGAGCGTTGCCATCACCTATGACCTCGGGACGGGGTACGTGAGTTCGCGCCACCTCGAACTTCTTCGCCAGCCGGTCCATGTTGTTCTTGTAGTCGTCGGGCCGCTCGCTGTACTTGGCATACTCATTGTGGCCGCTCCCACGGGTAAAGTATGCCGCCTTGGGATGGTCCGTACCCGGCAGCGTCCGGTAGCCGATACCGTCGCCGTCCACGTCCTTGTAGCGGCCAAAGTCCCCCAGTTTTTCGACGTCTTCCTTGCTCAGGATCTTGCCTCGGGCGATGGGTTTTTCCGGATACGCAAACGGATCCGCCATCCAGTTGTTCATCCCCAGATCAAGGTCCATCATCACGAAAACCGGCGTCTGGAAGTGCTCAGCCAGATCAAAAGCGTCGATCGCCATGGAGAAGCATTCCTCCACCGACGCAGGCAGAAGAAGAATGTGCTTCGTGTCGCCATGCGAGAGCAGTGCCGTGGAAAGGACGTCTCCCTGCATGGTGCGCGTGGGCAACCCGGTTGAGGGACCAACGCGCTGCACGTCGAAGATCACCCCGGGAATCTCGGCGTAGTACCCGAGCCCCACAAATTCCGACATCAGGGAAATGCCGGGCCCGGAGGTGGAAGTCATGGAGCGCGCGCCGGCCCAACCGGCACCTAGCACCATGCCGACGGCCGCCAGCTCGTCCTCGGCCTGCACGATGGCAAACGTGGCCTTGCCGTCGGATCCGATGCGGAAGCGCTTCATATAGTCAATCAGTTGCTCACACAGCGACGACGAGGGCGTGATGGGATACCAGGTGACAACGGTTACGCCGGCGAACATGGCGCCCAGAGCCGCGGCGGCATTGCCGTCAATGATGATCTTGCCCTGGGTCTTGTCCAAGGGAGCGACGGAGAACGGGTGGCCCTTGGTGAAGGTAGAAGCCGCGTAGTCGTATCCGGCGCGCACCGCACCCATGTTTAGATCGGCGGCTTTCTTCTTGGCTTTGAACTGCTTGCGCAGCGCCCGTTCCACCTCGGACATGTCGATGTTGAGAAGCTGCGCGGCGGCTCCCACGTAGATCATGTTCTTCACCAGCTTGCGCAGCTTGGCTTCCGGGCAGACGGGAGCCACCAGCTTGTCAAACGGAGCGGAATAAAACGTCAAGTCGTTGCGCAGCCTGGCCAGGTCCAGCGGCTCGTCGTAGAGAACCGCGGCTCCGGGCGCCAGCGTCATTACGTCTTCCTCGGCCGTCTCCGGGTTCATGGCGATCAGAAAATCGATTTCCTTCTTGCGCGCAACATAGCCGTCCTTGTTGGCGCGAATCGTGAACCACGTGGGCAGGCCCGCGATGTTGGAGGGGAACAGGTTTTTCCCGGAAACCGGGATTCCCATCTGGAAGATGCTGCGCAAGAGAACCATGTTGGAAGACTGCGAACCGGAGCCGTTTACCGTGGCAACGTGGAGACTGAAGTCGTTGACGATGCGCTTCTGCCCCGTCCGGCTTGGGGCCTCCTGCACTGCTACGTCGCTGGTGGCCATGGCGAAACGCTTTCCTTGTCCAAGAGTGCGGACAACAGCTGACTCTGAGTCGCTGCAATCCAAAACGTCATTATACGGAAAGTGAAGGGCGGCTGTGAAATGCAGCGGGCCGGACGCGCCACGCTTCCCTATTCTCCGCTGAAAAACTGCGCCATCTGGCGGAACTTCTGGTAGCGCGTGGAAAGCAGCTCGTCGGGGCTGAGGTCCTTGATCTGCTTGAAGTGGCGATGCAACGCGGTGTCAAGAATCAGGGCTGCGTCTTCGTGGTTGGTGTGAGCGCCGCCTTCGGGCTCGGGCACAATCTCGTCGATGCAACCCAGTTCCTTCAGATCTTTGGGAGTAATGCGCAGGGCTTGCGCCGCCAGATCTTTTTTGGAGGCGTCGCGCCACATGATGGAGGCGCACCCTTCGGGCGAGATCACCGAATACACCGTATTTTCCATCATCAGGATGCGGTCGGCGACGGCAATCGCCAGGGCGCCACCGCTGCCGCCTTCGCCCGTGATGGCGGTCACGATGGGCACACGCAGGCGCGCCATTTCCCTGAGATTGCGGGCTATGGCCTCTGCCTGTCCGCGCTCCTCCGCACCCAGGCCGGGATACGCCCCGGGAGTATCCACGAAGGTGAAGATCGGCCGGCCGAATTTTTCCGCCATGCGCATGGCCCGCAGGGCCTTGCGGTAGCCCTCCGGGTTGGGCATGCCGAAGTTGCGGTACACCTTCTGCCGCGTGTCGCGGGCCTTTTGATGGCCGATTACGAGAACTTCGTGGCCGTGAAAACGCGCCAGGCCGCAGACGATTGCGGGGTCGTCGCCAAAGGCACGATCCCCGTGGATCTCGCTCCAATCGGTGAAAATCCGCTCCACGTAGTCCAGCGTGTAGGGGCGCTGGGGATGGCGGGCCAACTCGGTCTTGCGCCACGCCAGTTGCACGTAGAACTGATCGCGCAAGGAGGCCACCTGCTCCTGCAGTTCTTCGAGCTGGCGGCGCGCGTCCTCATTGCTGCCCGCAACCGATTGCAGGCGCTCGATCTGCTTCTCAATGCTCTCCAAATCACGCTGCGCTTTGGTGGATGGTTCCATGGGTCGTGGTCAGGAACGTCGTGGTGCCGGACGGTCAGTCAATGATGCGGACGCTGCCGCGTCCGCACAGTTCCTCAACGCGGGCGATAAAGCCGCGGTCGGGACGTACATTATAGCCCTCGGCTTCCATCACCACCATAAAGTCGCCGGAACGTTCCACATCGAACAATACCTTGGCTTCGCCCTGGCGCTCGCGACAGATAGCGTATAAGGCATCAATAGTGGCTGCGGTAGCGGTTTCGAGCGGAATGCGAATGCGCAGGGAGCGCGGCAGGGTGGGCTCGGCTTCGTCGAGCGGAACAAGGTCGTTGAGAATGAGCTTGGCGCTCGCTCCTTCTTCCACACGCACCGAGGCCTTCACCAGCATGGGGACATCGAGCTTCAGCTTCTCTTGCAACCTCCGGTACGCCTCGGGGAAGACCAGCATGTCCACCGATCCCACCATATCTTCGAGGGCGCCCTGAGCGTACAGATCGCCCTTGCGTGAACGCAGGGCACGAACCCGATTGACCAGCCCGGCCGTGCAAATCTCGTCTTTCCCTGTTCCCTGCTTCATGGCGGCAATGGCTTCGGAGTCCAGAGCCCGGAATTCTTCCAGCTTGTCGCGATATTTCTCCAAGGGGTGGCCGGAGATAAAGAATCCCAGCACCTCTTTCTCATTGGTCAAGCGTTCATGCTCGTCCCAATCGGGCAGGTCGGCGAGCTCGTCACCCGGGGACACGGCCGCGGGCTCGTCGAATACGCCAAACAAGCCATGCTGGCCGGACTCGACGTCACGCTGGGCCTTTTGACCCCGCTCCATGGCGCGGTCGAGCGCCGCAGCCAGCTGGGAGCGCTTGCCCAGCGGATCCAACGCACCGCTTTTGATCAACGATTCCAGCACGCGCTTGTTAAGCAGTCGCAGGTCGACGTTTTCACAGAATTCAAACAGGGATCGAAATCGTCCCAGACGGGCACGGGCCGCCAGGACGGACTCGATGGCTCCCTGCCCTACGTTGCGCACCGCGGCCAGACCGAAGCGTATGGCACTGCCGTGGGGAGTAAAGTTGGCATCACTTACGTTGATGTCCGGCGCCTCGACCGGGATCCCAATCTCGCGGCACTCGTTGATGTACTTCACAACCTTGTCCGTGTTGCCCGTTTCCGAGGTCAGCAGCGCTGCCATGAACTCCACCGGATAGTGGGTCTTGAGATAGGCGGTTTGGAATGCCAGCAAGGCGTAGGCGGCGGAGTGCGACTTGTTGAATCCGTAACCGGCAAACTGTTCCATCAGGTCGAAGATGCGGATGACTTCCGTCTCCGGAAATCCGCGCTGCAGCGCTCCGGTAACAAACTTGTCGCGCTGGGCCGCCATTTCCTCGGGCTTTTTCTTGCCCATGGCACGGCGCAACAGGTCCGCCTCCCCCAGGGAATAGCCTGCGAGGCGATGGGCGATCTGCATGACCTGCTCCTGGTAGACGATGACGCCCAGGGTTTCGCGCAGGATCTCTTCCAGCGCTGGCAGTTCGTAATGGATAGGCTTGCGTCCGTGCTTGCGGTCGATAAAATCGTCGATCATGCCTCCCTGAATGGGGCCGGGCCGGTAGAGAGCGTTCAGCGCAGTCAGGTCCTCGATGCTGGTGGGCTGGTAACGGCGCAAGACGTCGCGCATGCCGTGCGATTCAAACTGGAAGACCCCTGACGTGAGCCCCTTGTGAAAAACCCGCTCGTAGGTCTCGCGGTCGTCCAGGGGAACGCTGCCAAGTTCCACTTCTTCTCCGCGGGTCTGGGCGATGAGTTTAAGAGTGTCGTGAATCACGGTGAGCGTTGTGAGCCCGAGAAAGTCCATCTTGATCAGGCCCATCTTCTCCACCGCGGTCATGTCGTAGGCGGTGACGATTTCGTCGTTTTTCGTGCGGTGCAGCGGAAGAAGGTCGGTGAGTGGTTGCGGCGCGATCACCACTCCGGCGGCATGCACACCGGCGTTGCGGACCAACCCTTCGAGCTTGCGCGCGGTGGCCAGGAGTTCGCGCACTTGCGGTTCGCTCTCGCTTGCCGCCCGCAACTGCGGAGAATCGCGCAGCGCCTCCTCCAGCGTGATGTTGAGCTGCTGGGGAACCATCTTGGCGATGCGGTCCACTTCGCTGAAGGGAATCTCCATCGCCCGGCCCACATCCTTGATGGCGGCCTTGGCAGCCATGGTGCCGAACGTGATGATCTGAGCGACATTCTCCCGCCCGTACTTGCGGGTGACGTACTCGATGACCTCGCCGCGCCGGTTCATGCAGAAGTCAATATCAATGTCGGGCATGGACACGCGTTCGGGATTGAGAAAACGCTCGAACAGCAACTCGTTCTGCAAGGGGTCGATGTCTGTGATGCCCAACGCATAGGACACCAGTGAGCCGGCCGCCGAGCCGCGTCCGGGGCCGACGGGGATTTGGCGCTCCCGGGCATAGCGCACGAAGTCCCAAACGATCAGGAAATAGCCCGAATAGCGCATCTGCTGGATGACGGCAATCTCGCTCGAAAGCCGCTGCTCGTACTCGGAGAGCGGCTTCTTGAGTCGACGGCGGCGCTCCTGTTCGCGCAGGGCTTCCAAACGTCGCGCAAATCCCTGGCGGGCCACGTGCTCGAAAAAGCTGTCCAGCGTGTACCCTTCCGGCACCTCGAAATGCGGGAAGGGGTTGGCCACTTTTTCCAGGCGCACATGGCACCGCTCGGCAATGGCCAGCGTCCGGCTGAGCACTTGCGGTGTGTCTGCGAAGACGCGGTGCATCTGCTCGGCGCTCTTCACATAGAACTGGTCGGAGGCAAATTTCAGCCGATTGGTGTCATGGACTGACTTGCCGGTCTGGATGCAGAGGAGCACGTCGTGGGCCTGGGCGTCGTCCTCGCAAAGATAGTGGCTGTCATTCGTTGCAACCAGGGGAATTCCGGTTTCTTTCTCCAGCCGAAGCAGATCGGGATTGATGCGGAGCTCAGGTTCCAGGCCCTGGTTCTGAATCTCCAGGAAAAAATTTTCCTTTCCGAACATTTCTCTGTAAAAACCCGTCGCCGAGCGCGCAGCGCCGTAATCTCCGCTTGTCAGCGCTTCGGCTACCTCGCCCTTCAGGCAACCGGAGAGTCCGATCAATCCACGTGAGTGCTCTGCCAGAAATTTCTTGCTGATGCGCGGCTTGTAGTAAAAGCCGTGCAAGCTTGCCTCGGACGTGATGCGCACCAGGTTACGGTAGCCTTCATCGTTTTCCGCCAGCACCAGCAGGTGGTTGTAGGTGTCGCCTTCGGGGGGCGCGCGGTGGTCTTCCTTCTTGCAGATGTACAGCTCGCAACCCAGGATGGGCTGGATGCCCTCAGCGCGCGCGGCGTTGAAGAATTTGACCGCGGCAAAGATGTTGCCGTGGTCGGTCACTGCCACGGCAGGCATCCCGTGTCCCTTGACCACGGAGACGAGCTTCTCCACGTCGCAGGCGCCGTCCAGCAACGAATAATCCGTGTGCAGATGGAGGTGGACAAATTCCGGCATACTGGGACCAGAATTTATTCTAGCGACAAGCCAAGCGGAAGGGTACGCCTGAAATTGGTGCAACCAGAAACGCTCGCGAACGTCGACGCACGGTACGCGCGAACTTGTTCCTCTTGCATGGTCGACTCCGAATCCCCCGGGACGCTTTCAGTGTTTCTTCTTGGCTTTGGTCTGACGGGCGGATTTTTTCTTAGCGAATTTCTTGGCCGGCTTTCGTGAAGCCGCTCTTTCCGGCTTGCGCGGTTTCGATGCCTTCTTCTTTTCCACACGCCTGTGAGCGGCCGTGGACTTCACCGCGGGCGCCGAAGGCTTCATCTTCCCGGCCGCAACTGTCGGAAGTGCCGGCACCGCCGCGGGAAGACCTGCAACCGCGTCCTTCTTGGCACTCTTCCTGGTCGCCGCGGCAGGTGCGGCACCGCGCCCGGTGCGCGCGCGCCGAGGCGGGGGTGGAGGCGTCACCGGCGGCGGTGGAACAAAAGGCTTGAGGTACCTGAGAATCTCGTGGCGGCTGCGCAGACGCCCGTCCAGGAGAATCGGAAACGCGTCTTCGAGGATCTTCTTGTACTCCGGCAGTGCCGGAGTAATGTGCAGCTCCGCCATTTCTAGGAACGGCAGTCTTTGCTTGAGTTGGCGCCACTTTCCGAAAAAGTTGCGGATCTTCTGGCGCACCGCCTGCTTCCGGCCGCTGACCTCCAGAAACAGGATGGTTTCCGGGCGGCTCTCGCTTAGTACCCGCCAGGCACGAGATGGAGTTGCTGCTTCCTTTCCCGAAAGCCGTGCGGATAGTTTCTGCGCTTCGTCGCCCAGGCGGCGCCACTGCTCAACCAAAGGACGGCGTGCAATCAATCTTTGCATCGCGGCCTGTTCCTTCTGTGGCAGGCGGCGGGTGAGAAAGTAGAACACCGCAGGGGCTGGGTCGGCAGCGTACCCGCAGTCGGCCATTAGTTGGCGTGTTTTGAGCAGCTGCGACAAGCCAGACGTGTCCACCTTCGCCACGGTCCAGTGCGCGCACAAAGCCTTCAGCCAGCCCTCTTTTTCCAGAGCGCGCAGAACGTGGAGTGGATCTTCCTCGTAGGCCAGCTGTTCGATTTCGTGGCCCACTGCGCGCGACGATATGTGCTCGATGTAGTTGTTCTCGTGGGCGGCGTCGTAACGGGCCCGAGTGCGCTCCTCCAAGATCCAGTGGAACCGCGCAGCGAAGCGCGTGGCGCGAATCAGGCGCGAAGGCTCCTCCAGGAATGAATAATTGTGCAAAATGCGAATCACCTTGGCTTCGATGTCGGCCACACCATTCGCAGGGTCGTGCAGCAATCCGCGTGACCCGGGATTCAGGGAAAGAGCCATGGCATTGCAGGTGAAATCGCGCCGTCGCAAATCTTCGACAATCGTGGCCGCACGGATCTCGGGCGGTTTGCCGGGACGGGAAAACGTCTCCGACCGGGCCATGGCAATCTCCGAGCGTACTTTGCCCGGCAGAAGTACCAGGAGCGAATTGATTTCTTCGTCGATTGCCTCCACCAGCGCTCCCGCCTTCTCCAGGTCCTTTTGCAGGCGCACCGCGTTGCCGTGAATGGTGAAGTCCAGATCGCGAATGGGAAAGCCGGAGATGATGTCCCGCATGGCGCCGCCCGTAAGGTAAAGAGTGAAGCCATGAGCGGCGGAAAGTTCCTGAACCAAGGCCACGCCCCGCTGTTGCTCTGGCGTTAGCCGCGTTTCCATGGTGTAGATGTAGTCGGCCATCAGACTGGTCTTCGCACGATAAATCCGAGACTCACGGGCACCAGCGAAGAGCTGATGAAACCCGAAAAGAGTTTTGTAAGTGACTGCCCTGTAAAGACTTAGGTGCCTTCAGCGGGACCGCGAGAAGCACGTGAGCATACCATATGGTTGCCCTTTTGGCTACTGGGTGCAATGCGGCGGGCCGGGTGGGCCTGAAAGTGAGACAATGAGCGCAGCGAGTGCCACCGTCCGCAGCCAAATACCATGCCATCGACGCACAAGAAAGTGATCGTTTGCAAGCTCGACCACAGCACCATTCCGGGATTTGTGAACCCGGCGGCGTTCCTGGCAGACGGAAAAGTGGAACTGCTCAATACCAGCGGCCAGGTGGTAACGGTGGAGCTGTCCAACGTAAAGGGCGTGTACTTTGTGCGTGATTTCGACGACTCAGGCTCGCTGCCCAGCCGCCGGACGTTCGCTACTCGCCCGCGCACCGAAGGGCTTTGGGTTCGATTGCGCTTCCGTGACAACGAGGTGCTGGAAGGAATGATGCCCAATGACCTGACGCAGCCGGGAGAAGGAGGGTTCCTGGTTACGCCGCCGGACACCCGCTCGAATACGCAGCGCATTTTTGTCCCGCGCAGCGCCCTGTCTGACATGACTGTCCTGGCCGTAATCGGAGGACCCCAATCCCGCCGCCGTCCCGTGCAGGTCCCGGATACCCGCCAGGTTCGCATGTTCACCGAATAGTTTGCCTCCAACGGCTGCACCACCGCAGTCACCCAAGTAGAATCAATCAGCTCTCACATCAATCGCCAAGCTTGGCGCGGGGATGGTTCGCCATGAAACTGACGGAGATTGCAGCCGCAATCGAAGCGCGCGTGGAAGCCGCAGGGGACGAAATCGAGATTACGGGCGTGGCCGGGATCGAGGAGGCCGGGCCGGGTCACCTGACCTTTGTGGCCAATCCACGGTACGCTGCCGCTGCCCGCACCACGAAGGCGTCTGCGATCATTGTTGCCGAGGACTTCCCTCCCCTGGCCGTGGCAACGCTGCGCACCGGAAATCCCTACCTGGCATTCGCCCGCGCTGTGGAACTTTTCTATGAGCCTCCGGCGTATGAGCCAGGCATTCATCCCACGGCCGTCGTCCATCCCACGGCGCGCGTCGGAGCCAACGCACACATCGGACCGTATGCTGTCGTCGCCGAAGACGTCGAAATCGGCTCCGGCGCGGTGCTGCTGGCACACGTCGTGATCTACCGTGGCGCGCGCATCGGGAAGCACTTCTTTGCTCACGCGCACGCCGTGGTACGCGAGCACTGCCGCATTGGGGACAACGTGGTCCTGCAGAACAGCGCCGTCATTGGCGCCGATGGCTTTGGTTTTGCCAAGGACAATGCGGGTCGCTGGCGGAAGATTGTGCAGTCGGGGCCTGCGATTCTGGACGACGACGTGGAGGTTCAGGCCCTTGCCTGCGTGGACCGCGCCAGCGTGGGGAAGACGCACATCGCGCGAGGCTCGAAGATCGACAACCTGGTGCAGGTGGGCCACGGTTCGCGCGTCGGCGAGGACACGTTGTTGTGCGCCCAAGTAGGGCTCGCCGGTTCGACAGAGGTGGGCAACAAGGTGATTCTCGCCGGGCAGGTGGGTGTGGCGGGACACTGCCGCATTGGCGACGGCGCCGTGGCCACCGCACAGAGCGGCATTCCCAACGACGTCGAGGCCGGAAAAACGGTCAGCGGCTATCCCGCCATCGACAACAAACAGTGGCTGCGTTCCGTGGCCCTGTTCAACAGGCTGCCGGAACTGGCCAAGCAGATTCGAACAGCCGGAAAGCGCGACTAACAACCGTTCCTGCGCGGCTGTTACTTGAGTTCGTCGGATTCTTGCTCTCGACCTTCAGTGTCCTCCTCTGCCGACTGGGCTTGCCGGACGCTCCCGATTTCCGTCTCCCGCCGCTTCGCAGGCAGCGCACTGGCCATGCTCTCGCGCACCGCAGCCATCAGCTCATCCCGCAATGCGAATCTCGAAGTTTCGACAGGGGCGTGAAAAATCAGAGTCGCCGTACCCGGTCGAATGGAAAGTCGACCCTTGGGCATGATTTCGAACGTCCCCAGGATGGTCATGGGAACAATCGGAACCCCAGCTTCCATTGCCAGGTAAAACGGCCCCTTCTTGAAGGGCAGCAGGCGGCCATCTGGAGAGCGTGTGCCCTCGGGGAAAATGGTCATGTGCAACCCTTGGTGGAGCACGTCGGCGGCGGCCCGCAGGCTGGTGATGGCGGCGTCTCGGTCTCTGCGATCCACCGGCACCAGCGACCCCAGGCGCATGGCGCGGGAGAGGAGGGGTACGCGAAATACCTCTTTTTTCACCAGAACGGAGGTCCGGCCGGGAATCATCGGTACCACAATCGGCGGATCCACGTTGGAAACGTGATTGCACATGAAAATGTAGTTGCGCGATCGGTCCACCCGCTCCAGGCCCTTTACCTCGACGCGAACGCCGGCCAGACGTACTCCGCGAAAGGCCGCCCACATGCATGTCCGGTAAAGAAAATCCACCTGCCCGGTCACCAGGGTCCAAGGGAACGCCACTAGCGCTACGAAGGGCGCCACCAGAGCGTAAAAGCCGACTGCGAAAAGGGTGTGAATCATGCCGGTCCGGGGCGATTTGAATCGCGAGAAACTTCAGGGCGCTACGGCTGCTCGTGTTCGCTCTGCAGCCAGGCGGCGCGGCGCGCGCGCTGCTCCGGCGTGATCGGGCCCACGTCCGCCAGTGAAAATGCCTCTTCATCCAGGCCAACCACCTTGACCTTGATTTCACGCGAGCCCTTCCGCCCTGTCACTCGCAGGCGCAGAGTTTCGCCCGCTCGCATCTTCGCCCAGTGTGTTTCCACCTGACCGGCGGCGGGCTTTCCGTCCATCAGGAGAATGGTGTCGCCGGCCACCAGGCCGGCGCGTTCGGCCTCGGAACCGGAGTCCACCTCAACCACCACCGGTGGCATGTCGAAGTTCCGCACCGCGGTGAATCCGGGATGAATGCGGGTGACCTTGCTGCGCACCAGGCGCAGGCCCACGCGACGAAAGAAATCGTTGTAGGCAGGCTCAACGGCTCCCGCCACCAGGTCCCGGAAAAAACCGGACAAATCCGCGCCCGTCACAGCCTCCACTGCCCGGCGGATGCCCTCGGAGTCGTCGTAATATCTTGCCTGGTGGGCATAGTTGCTGTTCATCCAAAGAAAAACGTCGCGTAGGGACTTCTGCCCCTGCGTTTTCTCCCGCACAGCCAGATCCAGGAGCACTCCGAGGATGCGCCCTTTGTTGTAGTAGGAAATGCTGCGCTCCCGATCGCGATACTGGGGATACTTGTCGAACCAGGTGTCGAGGCTGGCTTCTTCCGCCGACTGCACCAGGTGGGCGGGCCGCAATTCGAGCGTGCGAATCTCCTGCGTGAGAGCTTCCAAATATTGCTGTTCGGTCATGAGCCCGGCGCGCAAGAGCATCAGGTCCGCCACGGTGGAGGTGACTCCCTCGGCAAACCAAAGCGATGTGCTGAAATTCTCGCGCGTGTAGTCGATCGGCTCGAGCGAAACAGGCCGGATGCGCTTGACGTTCCACAGATGGAAGAATTCGTGGGCTGTCACGCTGGCGAAAGCGAGCGGGTCTTCGCGCAGGAATTCGGTGCTGACGTCGATGGCCGTCGAATACGAATGCTCCATACCCCCGCCCCCGTGATCCCGGGGGAAATGGTAGAGGAACAAATACTCCGTAAAGGGCCGCTCCCCCATCCACCAGACGCCGGCCGCCACGATCCTGCGCACGGTCCGCGCCAGTTCGTTGAGGTCGAAATCGGCTGGATTCGCGTCCACGACGATGCGGTAGGTGGCGCCGCCCTCGTCAAATGACGTCTCCCGGAATGTTCCCAGCTCTACCGGCCCGTCTACCAGCCGGTCGTAGTTTCGCGCGGTAAACACCCCAGCGCGCAGGACCGGCAGCGGAGTCGCCACGCGCCACCCCGAGGGCACGTCGGTGAACGTCACCGTCATGGGAGACTCGCGAGCATCCACCGGATACATCAGAACGAGCGCCAGATTGAGGAAGACATGCGTCCCGTTGGCGTGCGCGCCGTAGGGTCCGGGGAGGTTGGCGAGCACCTGGTACTCGATGTCGGCGCCGCTCTCGGCGTGGCTGATGCGCCAGGTCGTCTTGTCCAGCTTGCGCACCGGCAAGGGTTGCCCGGCGGCGTTGCGGGCGCTCACGCTGCGCACGTACTGGGCAAAATCGCGCACCTGGTACAGCGCGTTCCATACGGGGAGTTGAACATCGCGCTCGGCCGAGGTTCCGGCCACATGAATGCGCACCTGGAGCAGATGTTGGCGCGCCTGCGCGAGTGAGATCGTGTAATCCACAGGCGGCGCCGCCCAGGTCAGCGCCGTCGAACAAAAGATCCATGCCGCGAGGACAATCCGGATGCGCAGTTTCACGCCTGGGTCGACACCTCGGCGAGAGATTGAAACCGCTGCGGGAGCTTCTTGTAAATGGCGCCGAAGGCCCCGTTGGAAAGTATGGCCACCACATCTCCCGGGCGCAACTCGCGCGCCACTTCGGCGACGATCGCGTCTACTTCCGGAAGAAAGCGGGCTTTCGGTTCTGTACGGTTCAGTTGCGCCACCACGGCCTCCGGGTCGAGGCGATCGCCTTCCGGTACCGAATCCGGTCGAAAGACACCCGCCACGACTACGAGGTCGGCCACGCCCAAGCTTCGCGCCAAGTCGGATTCGAAAACTTTGCGCCGCAGGGTGTTGGACCGCGGTTCGAAAATGGCCCACAGCCGCGTCCCCGGGTAGCGCTCGCGCAGGGCGCGCAGGGTGCCGGCGATGGCGGTGGGATGATGGGCGAAATCGTCAACAAAAGTCACGCCGTTCACCTCGGCAATTACCTCTAGGCGCCGCTTCACGCTGCGAAAGGACCCTA
>CAYRII010000050.1:0-12898 GCA_964424245.1 uncultured Terriglobales bacterium
AGATCATGCCTAGTCTCGTGGGCTCGGAGATGTGTATAAGAGACAGTTCCCAGCATAGTGCAGTTTTCCTCGAGCGGAAACCCGTCGCCTGCCAGCATGAACCTGGACTTCAAGCCGCAATCGGCCACGGTGCTACCCTCGTTCAACGCGCGCGGGCTGCCCTGCGTGGTGAGCGGCTCGCTGTGCAACACCAGTGCAGGCGGCGCGCCGGTGGGCTTCCTGTATTTCCTGGAAGGACAGCAGGCGTTCAAGGGCACAGGGTGGGCGGCGGTATCAGTTTCGCCCGCCGGCCGCGTAAAAGTGTGGGTGTGGAGCGGGAAGAGCTGGCAGTAGGAGGAGCTATGAAGTTGCGGAGACAAATCACAACCAGGCGCGGCCGCGAGGCAGGGATGTCCCTGATCGAGCTGATGATTGCCATGGTGGTGCTGGTAGTGGGAATGATGGGGGTGATGATTCTGATTACCACGGCCATCGCCAGCAACAACCGCAACAAGCTGGATACGACGGCAACGGCGATTTCACAGATGGTGATCGAAAGGATTGCGGCGCAGTCGGCCTTCACGGTCCAGAACTGTTCCACGCAGACAAGTGTTCCCTGCGTGCGAGTGCAGGACTGCAGGCCGGCCTCGGCCGGCGGGCCGCAGACCTGGGCCGTGGCCACGGCCGGGGCGGCCGCCCCGGGAGCGGGGGCGCTGATCAACAACGCCACGGGGAACATCGATTTCACGCAGCAGTACGCGGCGGTGCCCGCCAACTACAAGATGGAGTTTGTGAGCTGTGGCGCCGCGGGCCAGCAGGCCACGTACGATGTACGCTGGAACGTCCGCACCATCACAGGATTCTCCAAGCTGGTGACGGTTTCCACGCGGCAGATAGGGGCCACGGCCGGAGGCCCGGGAAGCCTCAAGCTATTCGTCCCGCCGGTGACACTACGCACCATTGCAGGGATGTAGCCGAGGAGCCGAGATGCCGCAGACGCATGCTAATCCGAAGGGTCACGAGCAGGGATTTTCGCTGATCGAGCTGCTGGTGGTGCTGGGCATTCTGACGCTGGTGATGGGCGTGGTGTTCAACGAGATCATCCGCGTGCAGCAGCGCTACCGTACGGAAGAAACCAAGATCGACATGTTCCAGCAGGCGCGCGAGTTGATAGACCAGTTCGTGCGCGATGTGCACCAGGCCGGGTATCCGAACTTCAAGATGTATCAACCAGGGATACTCATCAACCCGCGGGAGAACGACGCGCGCAACGCTGCGGGGCTGGTGGCGGTTTCGGCCACGGAGATACGCTTTGAGGGTGACGTGGACGGCGATGGGCAGGTGGACAGCGTGAGCTACGCGCTGACCCAAGGCCCCGATGGCAATTGTCCCTGTAGCGTGCGGCGCAGCCAGGTGATCAAAGTGAATGCCACCGCGCCGCTCGCCCAGGCGACCAGCTACAACACCGCGGTGGACAACGTGGTTAACAGCGGCGGCACGCTCATTATTGGCGGCACCAGCCCCTTCCCCGGGGCGGGAGGCGTGGTGACCACCGTGGCCAACAATACCCTGTATGCCGAATACCGCAATGCTCCATTGTTTGCGGCCTTCGACCGCAACGGCAACCAGGTGGCAATGCCGGTGACGATTGCTTCCAATGCGCAGGCGATCGCTTCCATCAAGACCATTCGCATCACCATGAACGTGCTGGGGAATCTGCCAGATCCGCAGACCCTCATGCGGCCGGCGGTCTCTCT
Source organism: uncultured Terriglobales bacterium (assembly GCA_964424245.1). GTDB lineage: Bacteria > Acidobacteriota > Terriglobia > Terriglobales > Acidobacteriaceae > CAYRII01. The sequence continues at coordinate 1,737 of CAYRII010000050.1, forward strand.
CACCGCCTCCGCCCGTATTAACAACTAGCGGAGGAACCATGACCAGGCATCGGAAGACAAGTGAACGCGGAGTGGCGCTGGTGATCGCGCTGTTCGCCCTGCTGCTGCTCTCCGCCGTGGCCTTCGGGCTGATGTACATGGCGGACACGGAAACCAACATCAACACCAACTATCGCGACGCGCAGAAGGCGTTTTTTGCGGCGCAGGCGGGGTTGGAGGAGGTGCGGGAGCGCATGGTCTCGAGCGCCACGGGGTCGCACCTGATCGTGGGGCCGGCCGGGCTGCCCGCCGCGGCCAACTCGGTCCTGTACGTCACCAACCCCGGATTCACCCTGGGGGGTGCGGCGGAGACGGTGACACCCAACGACGCTTCCAACACCTTTTTCGATACGGAGTTGTGCCACCAGAACCTTGCTGGACTGGGGCTGACCAACCCCGGCGTCGGAATCCCGTGCGGCACCGCGTCCACGGCGGCCGGAGTGTACGCACCGTTCATCGCCAGCGACGCTCCGCACGCCGGCACCACGGCGGTATTGAATTACAAGTGGGTGCGCATCAACGCCAAGGCGAACGCCACCAGCGCTCCGTTCTATGTGAACGGCAGCAGCGCATCGGCGACGGCGGACATCCAGGTGTGCTGGGACGGGCTCAACCAGAAAGTGTTGCCCACGGGCTACGCCACTTGTTCGTCCGACCCGCCGCCCCCGCAGTTCACCTACATGCGCCCGGTGTACGTGCTGACCGCGCTGGCGGTTACCCCCACGGGTGCGCGGCGCATGGCGCAGATGGAGGTGGCGGCGCAGCCACCCATGGTGACCAACGCTGCCGTGGACTCGCAGGACCACGTGAGCCTGAGCGGGCAGCTTGAGGTCAACGGCTACGACCATTGTTCCTGCGACTGCACGACAAAAACGGTGAAAGGGAAGAAAGTTACCGAGTGCCTGGATCGTCCGGGTCGTGTATGCGACCGCAGCAAGTGGGCCATCTATTCGGAGCAGACGGTGGACAGCCCCAACTCCTCCGAGGTCGTCGTTGCCGGCCAGGACCCGCCCATCGCGCAGAATATGCCGTGGTTTTACGATATTCCGGGCATGATCGACACCATGCGCAACAACCCGGCGGCGGTCAACGTGATGGGCCCGCCGTACAACTATCCGTGCATGGGGACGCCATTGAACTGCGGAACCCAGACCAGCCAAGTGTTCGGCACGCTGCCCAGCCCGTTTCCGCCTGTTGACCCCAGCATCCCGTTGGGCATCTCGAGCCAGGTGACGTACGTTCCGGGCGATTTGAAGCTGACCTCGGCGGCGCAGGGAGCCGGCATCCTGGTGGTGGATGGAGACCTGGAGATCAACGGCGGGCTGCAGTTTTACGGGCTGATCCTGGTGCGCGGCGTGGTGGCCTTCACGGGGGGCGGCGCGGACCCGACCAACATTTTCGGCGCGGTGCTGGCCGGACAGCAATCGCTGGATAACACGGTGCTGGGCGGCAGCGCGGTCATCAAGTATGACCTGTGCGCGCTGCAGAACAACACAGCGCCGCAGCCGCCTACCATCATCGGATTTCGCGAGCTGACGTATTAGCGGAGGAAGAGAAGATATGAGTGGATTTGGGAAACGGACACTTCTTGCCCTGGTTGCTGCGATCTTATGCCTGGGGATGACGGCCGGAGCGTGGGCGCAGAGCGACCAGCCCTCGCTGGCGGAGATCGCGCGGCGCAACCGTGCGGAAAAGGCGCAAAAGGCCAAGAAGGTCTACACCGAAGACTCGCTGCCCAAGACGGCACCGATCTCCGAGTCCAGCCCGGCGCCCGGTTCCGTTGCCGCGCCGTCGGGGGGCGGGGAAGAAGGAGAGTCGGCCGAAGCAGGTGACAAGCCGGCGGTCGAAGCGGCGGCCGCCAAGGAAGGGGAGGAGCTTAGCCCCGAGGCCCAGGAGGCCAAGGAGCTGGCGGAGCGGCTGAAAGCAGACGAGCAGTCGCTGGAAAACAACATCAAGAAACTGGAAGAAGACATGGAGAACGCCACCAGCGACTTCCGCCGCGAACTTTACCGCGAGTCGCTGCAGCGCGCCCAGGAAAACCGGGAAGTATTTCGCCAGCGGCGCGAAGAAGCGGAGAAAGACGCTGCCGCCGGCGGCAAGAAGCCGGAAGCAGAACAGCCGCCGCAATAACATCCAGCCAGATCAGGAAACAGGCCGGCACCCGCCGGCCTTTTCCATTTCCCCGCAGCGCCGCAAGAGGGCGCGACAAACTCGGGCCTGCCGCCCAGCGGACTCTTCGAGCGGAAAGCTTTGTCCCGGCCCTTTGCAGAAATACAATCTGCAGAACCGGCATGGAATGGTTGCCTATCCCCGAAGACCAGGTGCCACGCCTGCGCTCCCGGCTGCTGCGCTGGTACCGGCGTAACCGCCGTGACCTGCCCTGGCGGCGGACGCGCGGTCCGTACCGCATCTGGGTCAGCGAAATCATGCTGCAGCAAACGCGCGTGGCCGCGGTGCTGGCGCATTACAAGGAATTTCTGCGCCGCTTTCCGGATGTGCGCGCGCTGGCCCGGGCGCGGCCGGAGGCAGTGCTGGCGGCCTGGAGCGGATTGGGCTACTACCGGCGCGCGCGCCACCTGCACGCCGCTGCGCGACAGGTGGTGCGCGAACATGGGGGAACATTTCCGCGGAAGGCCGGGGCGCTGATCGCCTTGCCGGGAGTGGGGCGCTACACGGCGGCGGCCATCGCCAGCATCGCGTTCGGCGAAGCCGAAGCGGTGGTGGATGGGAACGTGGAGCGCGTGCTGCGGCGGCTGTTCGGCTGGCGCAGGAAAAACGTGCGGCGGAAGCTGTGGACTGTGGCAGAAGAGCTGCTCAGCCGGCGACATCCCGGAGAGTTCAACCAGGCGATGATGGAACTGGGCGCTACGGTTTGCCTGCCGCGCACGCCGCTCTGCGATCGCTGCCCGCTGGCGCGATGGTGCCGCACGCGGGGCGCGCTCGAGCGCCGCCCGCACCCGCCGCGCCGGCGGCGCGCAACTGCCTACGCCTTGCTGACCCAGGGGCAAAAAGTCCTGCTGGTGCAGCGTCCGCCGGAGGCATCCCTTATGCCGGGGATGTGGGAGCTGCCGCAAGCGTTCGCTGGTAACGGCCGGCGCAACGGGGGAAACGATTTACTGATGCGCTTGCGGCACTCCATTACCGCGACCGACTACACGGTCAGCGTCTTTCGCGGCGCTGAGGCACGAGGAGGGAAGTGGATCAGCCGCGGCCGCCTGGCCCGGCTCCCTCTGACCGGCCTGGCGAGAAAGATCCTGCGCCGCGCCGGTGTGATTCAATAGAATCATTAAGAAACCCAAGGAGGATTATTCATGCCTGCCCCTGCAATCGGGAACATGGCTCCGCCCATTTCTCTGCCCGGCGTTTCCGGAGACAGGTTTGCTTTGGCAGAAGCTCTGCAGCGCGGGCCGGCGCTGGTGGCCTTCTTCAAGGTCAGTTGCCCCACCTGCCAGTACACGTTTCCCTTTCTGGAGCGGATATCCAAGGCCTATTCCAGCCAGAAGGCCACGCTGGTCGGCATCTCACAGAACGAGAAGGCCGACACCGTGGCCTTTGCGAAGCAGTATGGGATTTCGTTCCCCTTGTATCTCGACGATACGAAGACCTATCCGGTTTCCAACCAGTATGGCCTGACCCACGTGCCCACCATGTTTCTGATCTCGCCGGAGGGCAAAGTGGAAGCGGCGAGCGTGGGCTGGTTTCGTCCTGACATCGAAAAGATCAACGCCCACCTGGCCCGGGTGAGTGGCGAGCCGCGGGCGGAAATCTTCGCTCCGGGCGAAGACATCGTCGACTACATGGCGGGTTGAGGGTCGAAAAACTGACCCGCGGTCCGCGGGTCCGAAAGAGCCGAGCCGGACACGTCGCACGGACGTAGAATATTTGTTTCGGCATAAGGCAAAGCTAACGACAGGAGATAACTGGAATGCGCAGATCTCGCACAATAGTTTTTCTGGCCGCAGCGGCCCTGGGCCTAAGTGTCCTGGTGTGGTCGCAGGGCCGCAAGGGCGGGAAGAAACCCGCCGGCGCCGAGCAGGAACTCTCCCCGGCCATGGGTGCGGCCGTCCGGTCGATCAGCGCGGAAAGGATGCGTGAACACGTACGCATCCTGGCGAGCGACCAAATGGAGGGCCGGGGCACGGGTCAGAAAGGCGGCGACGCGGCCGCGGAATACATCGCGGCGCAGTTTGCCCAACTGGGCCTGGAGCCGGCGGGCGAGAGCGGCGGATACCTGCAAAAAGTGCCCCTGATCGGGCTGACCACGTTGCCGGAGACTACGTTTGCCCTTGTGCCGGCGCAAGGTGCGGCGATGGATCTGACCCGGCTCGAGGACTACGTGGTCATGGACGAGTCGCAACAGACGCACGCGACGGTGGATGCCGACCTGGTGTTTGTGGGCTACGGCATTGAGGCCCCGGAGTTCGGCTGGAACGACTACAAAGACCAGGACGTGCGCGGCAAAGTTCTGCTCATGCTGGTGAACGAGCCGCCATCCGACGACGTCAGGTTTTTTGGCGGAGAAGCCCTGACCTACTACGGCCGCTGGACCTACAAGTACGAACAGGCGACGCGCAAGGGCGCGGTGGGCGCCATCCTGATTCACAAGACGGAAATGGCCAGCTACGGCTGGAACGTGGTGCGCAGCTCCTGGTCGGGCGAGCGGTCCCGCCTGCGCGCTGATGGGAAGCCCTTGCTGAAAGCGGCCTCCTGGGTGCAACTGGAAGTAGCGCGCAAGGCGCTTTCCGCCGCGGGCCAGGAACTCGATGCCCTGATGGAGCGGGCGCGCTCCCGCAGCTTCCGTCCTGTTCCTCTCGCGCTACGCCTGAAGGCCCACGTCGTCACGCGGGTGCGACCGTTTGCATCCAGCAATGTGCTCGGCATGGTAAAAGGATCTGATGCGCGCCTGAAGCAGGAGGCCGTGCTCTACACCGCGCACTATGACCACCTGGGCATCCACGAGGGACAGGAAGGCGATAACATCTATAACGGCGCAGTGGACAATGCCACCGGGTGCGCCGTTGTGCTGGAACTGGCCCGCGCCTTTGCCGAGGCCCGTGAAAAACCGCGCCGTTCCATCCTGTTTGCGGCCGTAACGGCGGAGGAGCAGGGGTTGCTGGGCTCCGAATACCTGGGGCTGCATCCGCCGATTCCAGCGGCGCGCATCGCGCTCAACCTGAATTTTGACAGTGTGGCTCCGCGAGGGGAACCTGAACAGGTGCAGGTAGTGGGCTCGGAGCGCACCTCGCTGTTTCCGGTGGTGCAGGCTACGGCGCAGGAATTCGGGCTGGAAATCGTGCCCGATTCCAACCCCACCGCCGGACACTTTTACCGCTCAGACCACTTCAGCCTGGCGCGCGTGGGAGTACCGGCGTTTTCCGTGAACGCCGGGCTGCAGTACAAGGGCCGCACCCTGGAGTGGAGCAAGGCCATGCGGGACGAATATACCGCCAAGCGTTACCATCAGCCCGGCGACGAGTACAGCGACGAGATGGACTTCACAGCCGGGCAGGTGATGGCGCGCTTCGGGCTGGCGCTGGGATGGAAGGCGGCGACGCTCCGGCAGGGCGTTTCCTGGCGTCCGGGAGATGAGTTCGAGGCCGCCCGCAATGCCAGCCAGCGGGCACTGAAAGCTCCAGCCAGGTAGCGGTGGGCGCAGCGCGATTTGCCCGGCAGACTGGCTGACGTACTCGAAGCCGTTCCCGGGGCGAAATGGGACGCGGGGCGACGCTGGCGCATCCCAAGAAATTTCCACCTGCCCGCCTTAGGGAAATCAGTCAAGCACCGCTGCGGGTGTGGTAAAGTCAGCCGCAGGAACGCCGCGCGGCGCAAATAACCTCGCAGGCGCGTCACGGAGCGCTCCGCTGCCGTCTTTATGGCGCCCTTTTCCTTTCTGCAACGCGGAAGCCTGGCCGATCACGCGCGCAACCTAAGCCTGGCCACGTACACGCCCGCACTGCGTGTGGAAGACCTGCTGATGGGCGTGGACAACGTGCGCCACGACGTCTTTCTCAGCCCGCGATTTGCGGAAGTAGCACGCCAGCACATTGCCCGCTTGATCGCCAAATACGGCGACGTCCAGGACCTGGTGGCCGAGGAAGCTTCGCAGTCCGGCCGGCCACCTTCTGTTTTTCGGCCCGCTGACCCTGTGAAGGAACGGGGGGAGCGCACGGGCGACCCCGCAGAATTGAAGCGCACCGCGAACGAACTGCATCTGGCGTTCCTGAATCGCGCTAAAAGCGATGCCAACCAGTCGCTGGACTTGCTGGGCCGGCTGGCGGTGATCAAGTTTCTGCGGGGCGAACTGACGTCCCAGTTTGCGCAAACTTTGGAGCGTTGCCGCGCCAAGTTGAAGTCGCTGGATGTGGCGCGCCACGTAAACCCCGCAAAAGTCATGGCCCTGCGCGAGCGCGTGTCGAGTTTTCACGTGACCAAGAAGTCCGTCCTGCGCCGCGTGGGCCAGGACCTGTTCGAGACCTTGCGGGAAATCGAGAAGGAATCGCTGGCTCGAACGCGGCGCTCGCTTTTTGGCGACGGGGCCGACGCCAGCTACGAACTCTTTGTCAACCGCCTGATCTTCACCGAGGATGGCCGCGACGACTACCTGAACGCCGAGCACTACGTGATGCTGGGCAATTTTGACCGAGACCCGGACCGCTTCCAGGCCATGCTGGAGGTCGGTTGCGCCTTCCTGAAGGGGCTGAACCTGGTAGGCGAGGCTGCCGAGGACGATCGCCTTCTCGATCCCTTTTTCAGTGCGCCGGAGAATTCCCAGGAGCTGCTGGCGGGTGGCCTGCCCGACGAGTCCACGCCTCGCGGCAAGTCGCAGAAGGCATTGCTGACGGCGTGGGTGGAACTGCTGGAGCGGGAAAACGTGATGGACTACGTGATTGCTTCGTATGAAGCGGTGCCGCTGCTGGCGCAGTATTCACCGCCCATCAATGCGCAGCAGCTCAAGAACGCTCTCATCTCGCGCACCGAGCGCAAGCGCGTAGAGACGCTTCTCGAAGAGCACGGCAAGATTTCCACGGACAACCTGGAAGCCGCGGTGCACCGCGTGAGCAAGTGCCGCGGCGCCGAGCGCGCCAAGATTGCCGGGCGCTTCCTGGGTGACTTCATGCGTTACCATCGCGACCTCAGGCGGCTGGAGTCGCTGATGTCAGCCATGGATTCCATCAACGTCATCAGCAACGAAAAACTGCGCGAGCTCTCCGCCATCAACAACACGCTGTACGAGTTCTTGCTGCCGGAGGAGCAGAAGCCCGCCGAAGACAAGGTGATCCACCACGTGGTGCTGAAGGCGGATATTCGCGAATCTTCCTCGCTGACGCGCACGCTGTTCGAGCGCGGCTTGAATCCCGCTTCCTATTTCAGCCTGAACTTCTATGAGCCGGTCAACAAGCTGCTTCCCAAGTATTCCGCCACCAAGGTGTTCATCGAAGGCGACGCGGTGATTCTGGCGCTGTTCGAACGTGAAGGAGAGCCCGCCTTGTGCGTGGCCCGCACCTGCGTGCTGGCCAAGGAGATGATCGAAATCGTCCGCGCCTACAATGAAAAGTCTCGGTCCGACGGGCTGCCCACGCTGGAACTGGGCATCGGCATCTCCTACCAGGATTCGGCCCCCATGTACCTGATGGACGGCAGCTCGCGCATCATGATCTCGCGCGCGCTGAATGAAAGTGACCGCCTTTCCTCCTGTGCCCGCGGGGCGCGCAAGTTTTTGGGACTGGCGGAGAGCCTGTTCAACGTGTACGCCTTTCAGACCGTGGACGACTCCGAAACCGGGGGCGTGCCCGAGGACTTCCTGACGCGCTACAACATCGGAGGCGTGCACATCAACGAAGCCGCCTTCCGGAAACTGAGCCGCGAGATCTCCCTGCAGACCCACAATCTGAAGATTCCCACCCTCTGGGAAAACGAGATGGTGCGCCTGTACAGCGGCATGGTGGCAGTGGGGGCCGGGATGTTTCACCGCGTGGTGGTGCGCGAGGGCCGCATCGCACGCATTGATCCCCGCGACTACTCCCTTAAGGAGTGGACGGACCGCAATTACTACGAGGTCTGCACCAATCCGGTGATCTACGAATACCTGGAACGCGGCATACCGGCGGGCATGGCGGCCAGCTGACGGGTGCCGCTAGAAGGGTGTTTTCCGCACTTCGAACGGGATCTCCACTACGGCTTCCAAGTCCACGGGCACGCCGTTCCTAGCGGCGGGACGGAAGCGCCAGCGCAGGAAGGCGCGGCGGGCGTTCTCATCCAGAAGAGTGTCGAAGCCGCGCAGCACGCGCACTTCGCCCACGGTGCCGTCACTGCGGATCACGGCGTAGAGAGTCACCTTGCCTTCCACACGTTTGCGGATGAGTTCCGCCGGATAGGCTGGATCCACCTTGTTGGTGGCGACCGGGGCGGAGAGGTCGGCCTTGTCGTCGGATTCATTCAGCTCCGCGAAGCGCACAATCCAGCTTCCACCCGCCGAGGTCAAATTGGGCATGTTCAGCATCATGGTGTAGTAGCGCTTGGGACCGAACACCTTGTCTTCAATCTTGGCCTCGTCGCGACTGGGCGGAGGGGTGGAGGAAGCGCCGGGTAACGGCGAGCGGCCAATATCGGGAGTGCGGGGCGGCAGAGCAGCCGCCAGCAAACGTTCGCGCGTCACGTTGTTACCAGGACCGCTCGCCCCGCGGTTGGTGCCATCTCCGGCAACCACCGCCACGGGCCCCTGCACCGCCGGTCCGCCTCCGATGAACACTCCCGAAGGATTGCCGGCTCCCGAGCCGCTACCCGGTCCGCCGGCGGCGCCTGTGCCGGTTCCGCCCGGCCCGGTGCCGCCACCGGCAATATCCGGAGTGCCCGGAGCACCGGGTGTCCCTTCAGGCGTAGCGGCGAAGATTCCGCGGCGGCTTCCTGCCGGCAAAGATACCGGGCCAGAGGGCGCCGCCGGGTTAAGCCCCAACGCAATCAACTGCCCGACAGCCTCGGTGCCGCTGCGCATCCCCTGGGTCCCTGCCGGCGGCGGGCCTTCCACGCCCTCGACGTCTCCGGCGACGGCGCGCTGCGCGGGAACGGGCAACGCCGGGGCGGCGATTTGGGGCTCCAACGCCGCGATGTTCAGCTCGCCCAGCTTGCGCTTGGGTACTTCGGGCGAGGGTGGAGGCTCAACCACTGCGGCCAGGGGAGCCTTGGGCAAGCGCATGGAATCAAGCTTTCGCCGAATGGCCTGCGGGGGCGGCGCAACCACTTCAGGCGCCAGCCAGGGCACAGTCAACTGGGACGCGGAGCGCCGGGCCGCTGCTACCGGGGCAGGAGAGGGTACAGGGGTCCAGATCACCATGTTGGGCAGGCGCACCTCTTCGCGGAGGGTGGGCGGCGCAATGGGGTTCACGATGGTCTGGGTGGAGTTGTCTGGCTGGCGCGGAATCGAAATGATGGGCTGCTTGCTGTACCGGGGACGACCCTTGCGCGCTACCTTGGCGGGCGCGCTGCCTGTGCGAAGCGCCGGAAGATATTCCGAAACTTCGTAATAGGTCAGCTTGCGATCAGAAAAAACCGGCTGGGCGGCCCAGGGCCGCCGCGCCCAGAAGTCCGGGAAAGCCAGCAGCACCATGAGCACAAAAACGTGGTACAGCGCAGACTGGGCCAGGCTACGCTTGGGCAGCCGGGTGGAGACGAACACGTCCGGCCAGAAAGGCGCCGGCTGCGAAGTGAGAATCATGGCCGTCGGCCGGCGGCGCAGAATGACGTCCCCGAGATTGGTCAGGAAGACCTGGTGCCAGGGCTCCAGTTCTACGAGGAGGTTGGGTGCAGGAACCGTACTTCCGGTCCTCACCCGGTGTTCGTGTGCCGTGCCTGCGGCCATTCCCATGACTTCGCACCGATACAGAAGGCGAACAAAACAGTCTGAATTATATCCAAGTAAACAGGCACGAACGGCAGCGGGAGGAAATATAAGGGGGGCGAATGAAAAGAATTATTAGCCTACTCCGCACTGCACGGTGGTTCACGGCAGTCGGTCTGGGAGGGTTGAGTTGTGCCGGCACTGCCGCGGCGTGTTCTAATGTTGGTGCGGGCTGGAGCCGTGAAGGAATGACCGCCTATTTGTTCGCCTTGGTACTGGCCGTTTTCGCAGGTTTGCCCGCGATTCCTTCCACTTTCGAAGCGCCCCAGACAAAGACTGCGGCCGGCCTCCCCGATGACGTTTCCGGAACCTACACATTCCTGAAAGAAGGAGAATACCTTCAGGTCAACTTGGAGGAGGGAAAGGTGACCGGCTTTGTCTCCCGCTTTGGCCAACTGGAAAGCGACAAGGGCGCGTTTCTGGACCACTTCTTCGACAAGGCATCGCTAGTCGGAAACAAGCTCAAGTTCACGACCCGCAAAGTGCATGGCGTTTGGTTTGAGTTCGAGGGCAAGGTCGGGCGCGGCGAGGGCAAGACGCCTGCGGAAGACGGCTACATAGTCCTGATCGGCACGCTCACGGAGCACACCACCGACGGCGCCGGAAAGGCCAGCAGCCAGTCGCGCAAAGCCACGTTCAAGTCTTTTCAATTGGACGGCGACACTTCTCCCCCTGCGCCCGAAACAAAATAGAGAAAACCGAATAAGAGTCTCTGAGGCGCCTGCAATTTTCCTGAAGTTGGCCCCCAGCGAAGGCGAACGGTGTCAGCTCGCTCACGCGGTCGCAGAGACACTTTTCGTGCGGCCGGATTCCATGGGCTGCCTTAGAACCAGCATGCGCAGGATCCAGTAGGCGGCCAGGGCGGCGGCCAGGTGTTTCAGCGAGTGCCCGCTGACGACGCCGTTCAGCCAGCGAAAGATGTTCGCATCCAGCGCTTCCAGAACCTTCGCGACGGCATAGATTCCGACTCCCGCCAGCAGGTCTCCACCCCTCGAATAGCGGGGAGGGAAGAGCAGGATGAGCAGCGGTATGAGCAGCATGGGGAGGAACTGCGCCAGCAGGTAGGGGCGAAGGTCTCCCGCGCCCTGCGCTTCGCTCCACGCCCAGTAGAGCACGCTGGCCAGGCCCGCGGCCGGCAGCGGTCCCAGGAGCAAGAAGCCCAGGCGGTCGTCCAGACGCTCAGCGATCACCACTGCCAGCAGCGACATGAAGGCCAACGTCATGGGCA
>CAYRII010000051.1:0-12807 GCA_964424245.1 uncultured Terriglobales bacterium
ACCGGCATGGGTCGGCTGGGCGCCAGCCCCTCGGACGTAGCCATGCTGGCGCGCGTCATGAAGTCGGCTCGTCACGTCGTGATGGAAGGCGTCTTTACCCACCTCGCCTCTTCCGATGTCGTGGACGCTCCTGATGTCGAGGCCCAGGCCAGTTGCTTCGACGATGTGGCCGCCACCATCGCGGAGTCCGGGCTGGCGCCCTTTTACTTCCATATGGCCAATAGCGCCGCCGTTGCCACCCGCCCCCGCACCTGGCGCAGCATGGTGCGCCCGGGCATCGCCTTGTACGGATACTATCTGCCATTCACCTCCGCCACGCAGGCTATTCCGGACGCCATGCCTGGCCTGCCAGTCCGACCCGTGCTGTCCTGGAAGACACGCATCATTTCGTTGCGCAACGTGCCCGCTCACCAGCCTCTGGGCTATGGCGGCGCTTATGTAACCCAGGCCCCGGCGCGCATCGCGGCTTTGCCCGCTGGATACGCGGATGGCCTCAACCGCCAGCTATCCTCACGCGGCCGCGTGATTGTGCGCGATGAACTGGTGCCCATCGTCGGCAACATTTCCATGGATCTGACCCTGGTGGACGTCACCAGCGTTCCCGGCGTGGAAGTCGGCGATGAAGTCATTCTGATGGGCGCGAGCGACCGCCGCAGCGTTACGGCGCGCGAACATGCCGTTTGGGCCAAAACCATTCCATACGAGATTCTTTGCGGCATTTCCAAGCGCGTCCCGCGCCGTTATCTGGAGTAACCGCGCAGGCTGTGCGGCCTGGTTTTTCCATCTTTTTCTTGATGCATTGGGAGTAGGATAGCCGCTGTCAGGAAGGACTGCGGGCGCTCCCTTCCTGTTGCCATCATGGCGGGTCCCCCTCAAAGATCCGTTCCGTCTGACTCTTCCGCAGACCTTTCGGGCACCACTGTCGGGCGCTTCGAAATCCGCTCCCGGCTGGGAGCCGGAGGCGTGGGTGAGGTGTACCTCGCCGACGACACCGTGCTCAAGCGCCGCGTTGCCCTCAAGCGGCTCGCCAGCCATCTGCGCTCCGACCCGCGCTATCGGCGTCGGCTGATCCACGAAGCAGAACGAGCCTCCGCACTCAACTGTCCGCACATTGCCGGCATCTATGACGTGATCGAACAGGGGGATCAGGTATTTCTGGTTATGGAATATGTGGAGGGCGCCAATCTGCGCGTGCGCCTCCATAAGCCCGTTGACCAGGAAGAGTTTCTGCGCATTGCCGTGCAATGCGCGGAGGCTCTCGTGGCGGCGCACGAGAAGGGAATCGTGCACCGCGACATCAAGCCGGAGAACATCATGCTCACCGGTGCCGGCCAGGTGAAAATCCTGGATTTCGGCCTGGCGCGGCGCGTCTCCATCTTGGATGACTCCCGGCCCACCGCCGACGGAGTGAGCCGCAGCGACGTCTTCGGGGGCACGCCCGGCTACATGGCTCCGGAAATGTTGACCGCCGGGGAATCCGACGGTCGCTCCGACCTTTTCTCCCTGGGTGTCGTGTTCCACGAAATGCTCACCGGACGCCATCCTTTTCGCACCCGCAGGCTGGTGGTCAGCGCGGACCGCATTCTCGATGAAGTTCCGGATCAGGAGGGCGCGCAGCCGGTTCCTCCAGAGATGCAGCACGTTCTGGATCGCATGCTTGCCAAGGACCCTGACGAGCGTTACAACTCCGCCAAAGACCTGCTTTCCGACCTGCGCCTCCTCCGCCGGGCCACCAGCTCGGATACCGCATCGCTGGCCGCGCTTGCGCTCCCCCGCACTCGATTTGCCCGCTGGCTCCCCGCGGTGCTGCTGGCCGTGCTGATTCTGCTGGCTTCGGCCATTACCTGGCGCGGATGGCTGCCTAAAGCCCCGCCTGTGGATCGTGTTCGCATTGCCGTTCTGCCGCTCAACAATCAGACCGGCAACTCGGACCTGCAGCGCTTCCGCCTTACCATGACGCAGATGCTGGTGCTCGACTTGACCGGTTCGCCCAACGTGCAGGTGCTGCCCTACGAGCGCCTGCTCGAAATCACCGAAGGCTACGAGGCTCAGGGCAAAAACCTCTATCACCCGGAATCGGTGCAGGCCATCGCCAACTTCAGCAACTCGCGCTTCGTGGTCGTGCCCTCTGTTTTTGCCGTGGGAAACACTCTGCGCGTCTCGGCTGAATACCGCGACTCCCAGACTGGTGAAACAGTGGGCTCCACCAAGGTGGAGAAGACCATCTCCCACAGCGCGGAAGAAACCCTGTACGCCGTGCTCGACCAGCTTGCCGATGGTATCCAGGCGTATTTCAAGGAGGTTGGAGCCGGGCAAGACTATCGCCCCCGGCCGGAGGAGAGCCGCCCGCGCAACCTGGCCGCCGCCTTCGAGTTCACCGAGGCCAAAAACGCCGAGGCCCGGGGCAATTTCGCCCAGGTGCTTCACGCCTATCAACGTGTGATCGAGGCCGACCCCGGCTTTGCTATGGCGTACGCGCGCATGGGCAGGATTTATGCGCTCCTCGGCTACGACGACAAGGCCAAAGCCTTGGCGCAGCAGGCCGCGCAGCGCATTCAGCCGCAGACGCCGGTGATCGACGCCTACTACATCGAGGCCAGCCTGGCGGAGCGCGACTACAACTTTGCCGCCGCCGAAGAGAAGTATCGCGAACTGATCCGGATCTATCCCGACGACCCGGACCTTTACCTGGCCCTCGCGTCCGTGCAGGAGAAGCGCGGCCAGTACGCTCAAGCCATCCAGCAGTACCGCGAGGCGCTGCGTCTCGATTCCAGCTTTATCGTCGCCTATCAGCAGCTCGGCGCCCTCTACGGCCGCACCGGAGATAACGACCAGGCATTTTCCTACGGCACGCAGGCCCTGGGACTCTACCGCGCGCTCGGCAAGGCTGAAGGCGAGGCCGCAACTCTTGTGGACCTGGGCAACGTGTTCCGCGTCAAGGGTGAGTACCGCCAGGCCAGGGCGCACGGCCAGTCTGCTCTGGCCCTTTTCCAGAAGCTGGGCAACGAGTTTGGCAAGCTCCGCGCCAGCAAGCTCCTGGGAGACATCTTGCATTCCGAGGGCAAATTCGAGGAGGCCCGCAGTTTCTATCAGGGGGTCCTCTCCACCAGCGGCGAGATTCACAACAACCGCCTCGTCACCCAGACCCTCATGAACCTGGGAGTGACCTATCAACTGCAGGGCAACCTGCCGAAGGCCGTGGAGTTCTACGAACGCAGCCTCGCGCAGGGTCGCCTCTACGGGGAATACCGCGACTGGCCCATGCTCCGTGAGCGCGGTCAGGCGCTCGCCAACTTGGGCGGCATCCTGATCGAATACGGCCCCGACCCCGCCCGGGGTTTGCAGCACCTCGAAGAGGCGCTTTCCATCTTCCTCGGCATGGGGGACAAATGGTGGCAGGCGCAGGTGCGCTCCCTGGTCGGCCTCCACCACACCAACGCCGGCCGCTTCCAGTCCTCCATCGAGTCGCTGCTCCAGTCGCAGGCCATGTTTGGCAGCGTGGGCGCCAAGGGCGGCGCCACGCAGGCGACCTACAATCTGGCTCGCTCGTACTTCTTCCAGAACCAATACCAGAAGGCGCTTGAAGCCGCCGAGCAGGCCCTGCAGATGTCACGCGACCTCCAGGATCCATTTCGCGTCACCATGTCCCAGATTTTGGTGGGCTGGATTCACGTTCGCCTGGGTGACCTGGCCCGCGCCCGGCCCCTGCTGGAAGAAGGCGCGCAGGCTGCGCAGAGCCAGAAGTTCGGCGAACTCCTGCCCGACGCCTTCGACGCCTTGGGAGAGCTTCACCGCGAGGCGGGAGAATGGCAGCGTGCCCGCGAAAACTTTCAGAAAGCCGTTGCCCTGGGGGCGTCGCCCAGCCTCTCCGAGTCTGCCATTGAAGCGCGAGCCCAGTTAGGCTTGCTCGCAGCCGAGCAGGGGGAACTGGCGCGAGGACTGGCGGACTGCGAAGCCGCTTTGGCGCAGGCCCGCCGCCTTGAGCACCTGCACACCCTGGCGCGCGCCCTGGTCAACCTCGCCTCGGTTCACCTGCTGCGCAAGGACTACCATCGCGCCCTGGACAGGGTTGGCGAAGTGACCTCGATGACGGACAGGGACCTCGGCCTGGAGACAAGGGCGCGCGCTGCGTTTCTGCGCGGGCGCGCGTTGGAGAGTCTGGGTCGCCCGGCGGACGCCAGCGCGTCCTACCGCTTGGCGGAACAGCACCTTCAACAGTTGCGACTGGCCTTGGGACCGGCTGCCGGGGAGAGTTTTCTGGCGCGGCGTGAGATTCACGCTCTCTTGCCTGTACAATAGCGCGCCTGATGCGCTTTTCGCGCAGACTCACGGGCCCATTCGGTAAAACGATTGACTTAGCAACTGATTGCAAGGAGGCAAGAACATGCCCGGAAACGGAAGCATCGGCGGTGGCCATAGCTGCACACTTAGGTTCGAGATCGATAATGGCCAGACCGGCCCAGCTAAGAAAGACAAAGGCAAATGGGAGTTTCACGACGACGATGTGGCGGACCACACGTTTTGCGTCAAAGTAACTTTTCCCGACGGGACGGTCAAAAGCGATTGGGTCAGTCCGAGCAAGAAAATCGTGATTGAGTGGCCTGGGACTGGCTGCGACCCGGCTAAAGAGCCCAAGGAAAAATCTTAGAGATGTCCGTTTTGCTGGAGCGGCGCAGGAAAAGCGCTGCTCCGGAGGTCTCCGGGGTGCCGCCGGCCCCGCGCAAGGCGCAGATGGTTTGTTATATTGGCAGCGCTTGCTCGGGAATCGCTACCGCCGGTGGATGTACGACTGGGAGACTCGTCTCACCACGCGCGACACCAATCGCGTGGTGCGCCCGCTCGATTGGGGATTGGAGTGGACGCGGGCGTGGCCGTGTGTGAACGGCAGCTTTCCGGCGGATTCCGCGGACGCCGCCGAGTTTCTGATGGCGCTCAACCAACGGATCGTCGCCCAAAGCCGCGAATTCTTCGCCCACCACACACCGCAGGATTTCCACGTGGAACACCGGGCTCCGCCCGGAAATCCTGCCGGCAGGGCGCAGGCATTTCTCCGTTTCACCTCACCGGTGTCGTCGCCTTATCCGGAAAACAACACTGCCGTAGCGCGCTGGTTTCCCGCCCGTGGGCGGCGCGCGGTGGTGGTCTTGCCGCAGTGGAATTCGAACGCTGAAAGCCACAATGGTCTCTGTCGCATCTTCCAGTTCCAGGGCATCGCCGCGCTGCGCCTGAGCATGCCCTACCACGACGCGCGCAAGCCTCCGGAGACGGAGCGCGCTGACTACGCCGTTTCCGCCAACCTGGCGCGCACCATCGACGCCGCCCGCCAGGCCGTCATCGACGTGCGCTGCTGCCTCGACTGGCTCGAGCAGCAGGGCTACACCCGCCTGGGGATTGTGGGCACCAGTCTTGGGTCCTGCTACGCTTTTCTCGCCGGCGCCCACGACCCGCGACTCAAAGCCAGCGTGTACAACCACGGCTCCATGTATTTTGGAGAGGTGATGTGGACGGGCCAGTCCACTCGCCACGTCCGTGCTGGCATCGAGAATGAGATTGACCTGGATGGCCTGCGCGCCGCCCTGCTTGCGATCAGCCCGGCGGCTTACTTTGACAAGCTGTCCGCGCACCCGCGCCGGTCGCTGGTCGTATACGCCACCTACGACCTCACGTTTTTGCCGGAGTTTTCGCAGAGACTGGTCGCGGAGTTTCACCGCTGGAAACTGGATACCGAGGTTGCCGTACTGCCCTGCGGGCACTACACCACGGGCGAATTCCCTTACAAGTATCTGGATGCTTTCTACGTGGCGCGTTTTCTCGAATCAGCCCTTTAACCCTTCAAAAAACTGAAGGGACACGCCAGCCAGCGTGTCCCTGGCGGAAAACCAACATCCCTCAAATGTCCCGGCCGCACCGTTACTTGTTCTTCCACACCGGCTTGCGTTTTTCCAGTACCGCCCGCAAGCCCTCCTGCACGTCCTCCAGCGCCATCAACTGATTCAAATAAATGTCGTGCGACTTCTTCATCGCCTCGGCCAACGGCAGTCCCATGGAGCAGCCAATGACTTTTTTGGTCATTTCCAGCACCGGCCCGCTGAACTCTCCGATCTTGGCCAGGATTTCGTCCATGGTTTTCTTTAATTCCGCTTCCGGCACCAGGCGGTTGACGAAGCCGATGCGCAGCGCGTCTTCGGCGCTGAGTGCTTCCCCGGTGAGAATCAGCTCATAGGTCTTCTTGGGACCAATCAACTGCGGAAGCATGACCGCGGCGAAGGGCGGAAACACGCCCAGTTTGACCTCGGGTTGCGCGAACTTGGCCTTGGGCGTGGCAATCACGATGTCGCCGAAGGCTACCAGCTCCGACCCCGCTCCAATGGCGGGCCCGTTCACCACCACGATGAGCGGCTTGGAAATCTCGCCGATGGCCGTGAACACGCGGTTAAAGGCGTCCAGCGTCTGGAAGACGCGGTCCGGCTTGGAGTCTTCCAAGCCTATGCCCGCCGAAAACGGCATCTGCGACGAGTCCATGACAATGGCCTTGATGTCGCCGCGGCCGTTCAGGCTCTCGATGGCCTCGGCCATCTCCGTCATCAGGGGCACGGTCAGCACGTTGTGCGGCGGGTGGTTCAGCGTCAATTGCGCCACGTACGAAGACGTATCGAACTGAATGTACTTGAACTCCTGTGCCACTGGGTTGGCTGCGGTTGCCATATTTCACCTCGAAGACCCTTCAGAAATTTCGCCGCGTGATTATGCGATGAAAGCACGCGGGGAGCAAGTCTTGTGGCTCGAATCACGCCGCGGGCTAACGGATTGCCGCACAAAAGCGGTAAAATTGCCGCATGAAGATCGCCATCGGCGCCGACCACGCCGGCTTCGAGCTGAAGGAAAAAATCCGCCAGCGCCTCCTGGGGCAGGGAATCGAAGTGGCCGACGAGGGCACGCATTCCGTCGATTCCGTCGACTATCCGGACTTCGCCCGCAAGGTGGGCGAGGCCGTGGCCCGCCAGCGCGCCGATTACGGCATTCTGGTCTGTGGCAGCGGCATCGGCATGGCCATGGCCGCCAACAAGGTGCCCGGTGTGCGCGCCGCCAACGTCACCTCGGAATTTGAGGCGCAAATGAGCCGGGAACACAACGACGCCAACGTGCTGGCCCTGGGTTCGCGCATCCTTCAGGAGGCGGCCGCCTTTCAGATTGTCGACAAATGGCTGCACACGGCGTTTGCCGGTGGGCGGCACGTACGCCGCGTGGAAAAAATCAGCCAGATCGAAAGGGAAGAGGCGAAAACTCGGTAAATTTGCCGCCGCGTCCTTCCTGTCCGCACCAATCAGCAGAAAGTGGATGACAATGGAGCACAACTGGATGTCCCGCCCGCTCTCCCTGGTGGATCCGGAAGTCGCGGCCGCGCGCGACAACGAAGTTCGGCGCCAGCACGAAGGCCTGGAACTGATTGCTTCTGAGAACTTCGTCAGCGAAGCCGTGCTCGAGGCCATGGGCTCGGTCTTCACCAACAAATACGCCGAGGGATACCCTGGGCGCCGCTATTATGGCGGTTGCGAATTTGCGGACATCGTCGAAAACCTCGCCCGGGATCGCGCCCAGCAGCTTTTCGGCGCCGAGCATGCCAACGTGCAGCCCCACGCCGGCTCGCAGGCCAACATGGCCGCCTACGCCGCCGTGATTCATCCGGGCGATACCATCCTGGGCCTCAACCTCGCCCATGGCGGGCACCTCACCCATGGTCACCACTTGAATTTTTCCGGCAAGACCTACCGCATCGTGCCCTACGGTGTGACGCGCGAAACGGAAACCATCGACTACGACGAACTCGAGCAGATCGCCCTCCGGGAGCGTCCCAAGCTGATCATCGGCGGCGGCAGCGCCTACCCGCGCATCATTGACTTTGCCCGTATGCGGCAAATCGCCGACCAGGCCGGCGCGCTCTATCTCGTGGACATGGCGCACTTTGCGGGCCTGGTGGCAGGCGGCGTGCACCCTTCACCCGTACCGCACGCGCACATCGTCACCTCCACTACGCACAAGACGCTGCGCGGCCCGCGTGCCGGCTTGATCCTTTCCAGGAGCGAATTCGCCGCTGCCATCGACAAGGTGGTGTTTCCCGGCATGCAGGGCGGGCCGCTGGTGCACATCATTGCCGCCAAGGCCGTATGCTTCCAGGAGGCCATGCAGCCTTCGTTCCGTGACTACGCGCGTCAAATCGTCTCCAATGCCAGGGTTCTGGCCGAAACTCTCGCCGCCGAGGGCTTTCGCATCATCTCCGGAGGCACCGATACACACTTGATGTTGGTGGATGTTTTCGCCAGAGGCATGCTGGGAAGCGAAGCGGAAAAGGCGCTGGAGGAAGCCGCCATTACGGTGAACAAGAACGCCATTCCGTTCGACACCAATCCCCCGCTCAAGCCCAGCGGAATCCGCATCGGCACGCCTGCGCTGACCACACGCGGCATGAAGGAGGACGGGATGCGGCAGGTTGGACGGTGGATCGCCGAAGCGCTCGATCGGCGCAATGATGCGCCAGCGCTTGCCGGCATCCGCCGCCGGGTGCTGGATCTGGCTCAGGCCTTTCCGCTCTATCCCGAGCGCCGCGCGCGCGCCGGCGCTGGCAGCAGGGCCTAGGCTGTGCGTTTATCTCTGAATAGGAAAAAATTTCCGTGAAGATCGCCATCGACATCCGCCGCATCGGCAGCTTCGGCATCGGCACGTACATCCGCAACGTGGTGCGCACCCTGGCGCAGTTTGACGCCGGCCATCGGTACGTCCTCATCGGCCAGCCCAACGGCTTCGAGGAAATCGGGCCCCTGCCGTCGAATTTTCTGATGGAATCTTTTCCGTACCCCGAGAGCTCATCGCGCAGCTACTTCCAGTTCCAGCAGGTGGTGCGCCTTTACAGTTTCGATCTGGTGCATGTGCCGCACCTGTTCTGGCGCCCGCGCAATCTGGCATGTCCGTATGTGGTCACCGTCCACGACCTGCTCACCTACATGCAGCCGCGGCCCGATCGCTCCCACTTCCGCCGGCTGGTTCGCAACTACCTCACGCGACGTGCCTTGCAGCGTGCCGCCCGCATCTGCGCCGTCTCCGACTTCACCAAGCACGACATCATGCGCTTGTTTCATATCCCCGAAGAGAACATTGAAGTCCTCTACAACGCCATCGACGAACGCTTTCGCCGGGGTCACGCCACCGCGGCCGACCACCAGTTCATCGCCGAACGTTACCAGGTGAACTATCCCTTTCTGCTCTACGCCGGCAACATCAAGCCGCACAAGAACATTGTTCGCATCATCGAGGCCTTCTCTGCGCTCAAGGCGGAGCTCAAGAAAGAGGGAAAGTTCCCCGATCTCAAGCTCATCATCATCGGCGACGAGCTCTCCAAGCACCCCGACCTGCGCCGCACCGTTATCAAAAGCGGTGTGCAGCACGACGTTCGCTTCCTCGGCTTCGTTCCCATCGAGGTACTGCGCATCTTCTACGACGCCGCCAAGATCTTCGTCTTTCCCTCGCTCTACGAAGGCTTCGGCCTGCCGCCGCTGGAGGCCATGGCGCACGGCACCCCGGTCGTTACCTCCAACGTTTCCTCGCTGCCGGAAGTCGTGGGCAACGCCGCCGTGCTCGTCAACCCGGAAAACGTCTTCGACATCATGCGCGCCCTGCATCGCGTTCTCCTCGATCAGCCGTTGCGCGAGCGCTTGAAGCAGCGCGGCTACGAGCAGGCGCAGCGCTTCTCCTGGGAAGCCTCGGTGGCCCGTCTGCTTGAGATCTACCAGGAGGTCGCCGACCAACGGGCCCGAGCGGCGGCCTGAGAACGCTTTTCTCATTGCTGTCTTTGCGCCGAACCTTATAATCCCCGCCATGGGCAAGGCTTCGCCACGCAGTCTGGGCAAGATGTCTGCTCGCTCCGAGCGTTCCTACGTTGCGCGCCGGCTGCTGTTACCCGCCCAGCGCTTCGTCCATACCGCAGCCACCAGCGGAATTGTGTTGCTCGCTTCCGCGCTGGTCGCCCTCCTTTGGGCCAATTCTCCGTGGAGCCGCTCCTACTTCGATCTTTGGGACACGCCCTTCACCTTGCAACTGGGCGGCTTCTCGCTTTCCAAAGAACTCCAGCACTGGGTGAACGACGGCCTCATGGGAATCTTTTTCTTCGTTGTTGGCCTGGAGATCAAGCGCGAACTGGTGTCAGGCGAGCTTTCCGACCGCCGCCGCGCCATGCTTCCCGCCGCGGCGGCGCTTGGCGGAATGGTAATCCCCGCCCTCTTCTATGCCGGGATGAATGCAGGCGGCCCGGGAGCAATGGGCTGGGGCATTCCCATGGCTACGGACATTGCCTTTGCGCTGGGCGTGCTCGCCTTGGTGGGAGATCGCGTTTCGCGCGAACTGCGCATCTTCCTTCTGGCGCTGGCCATTGTGGATGACCTTGGCGCCATCCTGGTGATTGCCGTCTTCTACACGAAGGATAGCTCTGGCCTCGCGCTTGCCGCCGCCGGAGCCTTGCTGCTGGTGGTTCTCGCCATGCAGCGGCTCGGCGTCATCAGCGTCTATCTTTACATTCTGGTGGGCGTCGCGCTATGGCTGGCGGTGCTCAAGTCCGGTGTGCATGCCACCCTCGCCGGCGTGTTACTCGGCGCGGTCACCCCGGCGCAGCCCTATTTGACTCGGCGGTCCTTTGCCGGATCTGCCGACTCGTTGCTGTCGCGCTTCCGCAGCGCCTTGCAGGCCGATGACTACGACACCGCTGACGCCGCCTTGGGCGAACTGGAAGACGTCATCGAAGCCACCGAATCACCCCTGGATCGCCTGCTGCGCGTCGTGCACCCCTGGAGCAGCTTCTTGATTCTGCCGGTCTTTGCCCTCGCTAACTCCGGGGTGGAGATTTCCTCGGACTTGGCCAAGAGTGCTGCCTCGAGTGCCGTGACCATCGGCGTGGTTCTCGGATTGGTCCTCGGAAAGCCCATCGGCGTCGTGCTATTCGTCTGGCTGGCCGTACGGCTCGGCGTGGCCGACTTGCTCAAGGGAGTGACTTGGGCCCAACTCGCGGGTGTTGGGGCGCTGTCGGGAATCGGATTCACCGTTTCCATCTTCATCAGCAGCCTCAGTTTCGAGGGAACGCCCATGTTGGCCGAAGCCAAGCTCGGTGTGCTGGCGGCTTCGCTGATGGCTGGTGGCGCCGGCTTCCTGATGTTGCGACTCCGAACCTCGCCAGCCCCGAAAAGCTGAAGCCCTCCTTTCCGCTTGTCCAACGGAAAGAAGGGCGTGTGTGACATCCGGGCCTGTAAGCCGAATTCTGTCCTCCGGCCGAAACCGAAGGGACGGTCATTCCTCTGGGCCGCGCATTGCTGCGCGGCTCAAGCGACCTACCCGGGAGTGGAACGCGCCGAGCCGGCGCGTGGCAGCCGCTTGCGCGGCTGCGCTCCTCCCCTATTTGGTCTTGCTCCGTGTGGGGTTTGCCCTGCCCGTCGCATCGCTGCTCCGGCGGTGCGCTCTTACCGCACCTTTTCACCCTTACCCCGTTTGACCGGGGCGGTATGTTTTCTGTGGCACTTTCCGTCGGACGGGTTTTCACCCGCCCTCCCGGATGTTATCCGGCACACTGCTCTTCGGAGTTCGGACTTTCCTCCCCTGTCCCGCGCAGCCAGGGCGAACCCTGCGTACGCGAGGCACGAGCGACCGTCCGGCCCGAATGCCTACTCTCCCATTATAGGCTGGTTGTCCGCCCTTGCGGCTCGATGCGCCGAATCCCTCGCCTGAACCCCGGGCGCGCGGCCTCGCCCGCCCACTTGGGGACTACAGCAAGGGAGCAGGAGCCGTTCTGTTAGACTTTTTTGGGCCCTCAATGAACACCCTGGAAGCCGTGCGCATCGCCCTGCTGTCACTATGGGCGAACAAGCTCCGGAGCGTCCTCACCTTGCTGGGCATGGTGATCGGCGTGGCTGCAGTAATCGCCGTGGTCACCTTCACCAACGGCTTGAACAAGTACATGGCGGAGAAGGTTTTCAACCTGGGCGCCGACGTCATCATCATCAACAAGAGCGCCAACGTCATCACCAACGTGGAACAGTGGCTGGAGTCCGAGCGCCGCAAGGACATCACGTACGAAGACTACGAAGCGGTGCGGGACGAATGTCGCTCCTGCAAGATTGTGGGCGCCTCCATCGGCTACTTCAGCGGCGACGTGAAGTATGGCGACCGGGATAGCGAAAGCACCGGGATTCGCGGCTGGACGCACTCCATGGGCCGCATCTATGACATCGATCTCATCCTCGGCCGGCCCCTGACCGAAGCCGATGAACGCGCGGGTTCCCACGTCGCCGTTGTGGGTCACGATATCTACGAAAACCTCCTGGGTCCCGGCGATCCGCTCGGCAAGCTGATCCGCGTCGATGGCCAGGAGTACGCAGTCATCGGGGTGGGCAAGAAGGAGGGCTCGTCCCTGGGACAGAGCCGCGACAACTGGGTGGCCATCCCGCTCACTTCCTGGCGGCGCCAGTACGGTGCCCGCCGCAGCGTGCGCATCTGGATCAAGTCCTACGGAGTGGGCGATGACCTGGAACGCGCCGTCGACGACGCCCGCGTCATCCTGCGCGCCCGCCGCCACGACCTGCCCGGCCAGCGCGATAGCTTCGAGGCCGACACCAACCAGACTTTTCTCAACATCTGGGCCAACATTTCGAGCACGGTCTTTCTTGTGGTGATCCTTTTGGCTTCCATGTCGATCATTGTCGGCGGCATCGTCATCATGAACATCATGCTGGTCTCGGTCACCGAGCGTACGCGCGAGATCGGCATCCGCAA
>CAYRII010000052.1:0-12794 GCA_964424245.1 uncultured Terriglobales bacterium
GCAAGCGCAACAAGGTAACGCCCATGTCGCGCGCCGCCATTGCTGTGGGCGCCGACGGCCTGCTGGTGGAAGTCCACTCCAACCCCGACCGCGCTCTCTCCGACGGCATGCAGTCCCTCTTCCCCGATCAGTTCGACGAGCTCATGGCCGAGGTGCGGCAGATTGCCGCAGTTCTCGATCGCCGTCTCACGGTCCCCGCCGCTGTCAGCGCGCCGTCGCGGTAAGTCGTTGACCTGCTCGCCGCGCCTACGATTGCTTCTAGCCGGCCTGCTGCTGGCCTTGGCCGTGGGTTGTCGCGAGGAGTCCCTGCCTGCTTATCCCCCGGCTTACCGCGAGTATGCTTACGTTACCAACGGCGGCAGCCACTCGGTTTCCGTCATCGACCTGCTCACGTTTAAGGTGGTGCGCAGCGTTCCTGTGGGGAAAAATCCGACGGGCGTCGCCGCCAACCCGGCGCGCAACGAGGTGTACGTGGTCAACACCGGCTCGGACAACGTCAGCATTCTTGACGCCGAGCGCAATCAGGTGGTGGCCACGGTGGGCGTGCACGACCGGCCGTTTTTCCTCGACGTTTCCGCCGACGGCCGCCGCGCTTACGTGGCCAACTCCGGCTCGGGCAACGTCAGCGTGCTCGACCTGGAAGCGCGCCAGGTCATCGCCACCATCCCCGTGGGCTCGCACCCCGGCCTGGCGCGCGTTTCCCCGGACGGCAAGATTGTCGTGGTTTCGCTGCGCCAGCAGAATGCCGTCGCCATTCTCGATGCCGTCCGGCTCCAGGTGCGCTCCACGCTCGACATCTGCCAGGGCCCCGAGGACATCGCCATCCTGCCCGACTCGCGCAAGGCCTTCATCGCCTGCACCGGCTCGGGGCAAGTGGCGGCCGTGGACCTGGAGCGCGACGCCGTGCTGGCGCTGCTCGATGTGGGCAGGACGCCCATTCACCTGGCGCTCAAGCCCGACGGCGGCCAGCTCTTCGTCGCCAACTTCGACTCCAACACCATCTCCGACATCACCACCACCACCAACGAAGTCGGGGGCAGCTATTTGATGGGCACCAACCCGGTGCGCTCGCTGGTGAGCGCGGACAATTCCCTGCTCTACATCAGCAACTTTGGTTCGGACAGCGTGGTGGTCTACAGCATTGAAACCGGCCGCCGCCTGGCCACGCTCACCGTGGGCAGCCGGCCGGACGCCCTCGCCCTTACCGCCAGCCAGGATTTTCTGCTGGTGGCCGACACGCGCGCCGGCGACGTGGCCCTCATCCGCCGCGTGGTGCGCAAGGGCACACCCGTCTGGGCGCTGATCACCATGATCCCCGTGGGCACCGAGCCCAATCAGATCGCGGTCAAGAATTTCATGCTGAAAAAGCCGCCCCTGGAGTAAGGCGGCCGGTGCATCAGTCTGCCGGTGCGCGCGCGCAGTGCTTGTCGAACAACTGCACCAGCTCGGCGGCGATGTCTTCCGCCTCGCGGTGCTCGATGTCGGAGCGCTCCAACATGTGCACCATCTTGCCCTCGCGCAGCAGCGCCAGCGAAGGAGACGAAGGCGGGTAACCCTCAAAGTAGGAGCGGGCGCGCTCGGTGGCGTCACGGTCCTGGCCGGCGAACACGGTCACGATGCGGTCCGGCTTCACCGCGTGCTCCAGGGCCAGCCGCACCGCCGGGCGCATCCGCCCCGCCGCGCAGCCGCAAATCGAGTTCACCACCACCAGCACGGTTCCCTCTTTGCCATCCAGCACCTGGTCCACGTCATGCGCCGTGCGCAGCTCCTGCACTCCCAGCCGCGTCAACTCCTCGCGCATGGGAATCACCATGATCTCCGGGTACATGCACTCCTCCTGAATTGCGTTGCTCTGCTTTGATACACCATTTTGGCGATTGGGGAAAGTCGCGGCCTCGCGACCTGAAGTCCTGCATGCTGGCTCCGGTGTATTCTGTCTCGCGTGCAGATCCTGGAAAACGTTCCGCTCGCGCCCTTGACCACGCTGCAAGTGGGAGGGCCGGCGCGCTTTCTTGCCCAGGCGGCCACGCTCGACGAAGTGCGCGCTGCCGTGGATTTTGCCCGCGGCCGCGGCCTCGACTTGTTCGTGCTGGGCGGCGGCAGCAATCTAGTGGTGGCCGACCGCGGCTTCCCGGGACTGGTTCTGCGCGTGGCCCTTCGCGGCATCGAGGAGCGCCGGGAAAACGGCAATCTGCTCTTCGCAGCCGCCGCCGGCGAAGACTGGGACGCCTTCGTGGCCCGCGCCGTGGCCCGTGACGCCGCCGGCATCGAGTGCACGAGCGGCATCCCCGGCACCGTCGGCGGCACTCCCATCCAGAACGTGGGCGCCTACGGCCAGGAAGTTTCCCAGACCATCGACTCGGTGCGCGCCTTGGACCTGGAAACCGGTCAGGTGCGCGAGCTGTGCAACGAGGCCTGCGAGTTCGCCTACCGCACCAGCCTCTTCAACTCCTCGGCCCGCGGCCGCTACATCGTGCTGGGCGTCAGCTTCGCGCTCACGCCCGGCGGGGCGCCGCACCTCGCCTATGCCGACCTGCAGAAGCATTTTGCCGGGCGCAGCGCGCCACCCACGCTGGCCGAAACCCGCGCCGCGGTGCGCGCCATCCGCCAGAGCAAGGCCATGCTCCTGGTGGAAGGAGATGAAGACTGCCGCAGCGCCGGCTCCTTCTTCAAGAACCCGGTGGTGACTGAGGCCGAGTACGAAGCGCTTTCGCAGGTGGCCGCCAGGCGCGGACTGCAGGTGCCGCGCTTCACCGCCGCCGGCGGCAGCGTGAAGGTGCCGGCGGGGTGGCTGGTGGAACACTCCGGCTTCGCGCGCGGCATGGCGCGCGGCGCGGTGGGCATCTCGCGCAAGCACGCCCTGGCCATCGTCAACCGCGGCGGCGCGACAGCAGCGCAGATTGTCGCGCTCAAAGAGGAAATCCAGCGCCGCGTCGCCGCCGAGTTCGGCCTCCAGCTTGTGCCCGAGCCCGTCTTCCTCGGCTTCGACTGAACTGGCAAGCCCCTCCCGGCCGCGAAATTCCCTGCGTTTTCACCGTCTCCGGGCGCCCAAACGGGGCTACAATTTTGCGCGGAGGTGCGAATCATGATCCGCCGCGCAGCCCTGCTTTTCGCCGCCCTGATTCTGGCTCTGCCCCTCGCCGCCGAGGATGCCGGCAAGGTGGCCCGCGTCCTTCCCTCCGGCTTCATGACCCGCAACCAGGCCACCGCCGAGGTCAAGCCCGCCGACGCCGTCTTGTGGAACGACGTCCTGCGCACCAACGAGAAGGGGCGCATGGGCATCTCGCTGCTTGACGGCTCGCTGCTCACCCTGGGCACCAAGTCCGAGCTGCGCGTGGTGCGCCACGACCCGGCCTCGCAGCAGACGCTGGCCGAGCTGCTCTACGGCCGCATCCGCTCCAAGGTGGTGCAGCAGACCAAGCCCAGCTCCGGCTTTCTGGTGCGCACGCCCACCGCGGTCATCGGCGCCATTGGCACGGATTTCGTCGCCGACGCCCGCCTGAGCAGCCCTGTCACTGCCATCACCAGGGAGGAGATCGAGTCGCTGCCCTCGCCGGGCAGGTCGATTTCCAGCCTGCTGCAGATCCCGCCCGACGTCCTGCCCGGCTCCGGCGCCCCGGTCACGCTGGCCGATTTTGCCGGCGTCGATGAGACCTTCGTCTTCGGCCTGGAACGCATCACCGCTGTCACCAACATTGATCCCGTTGTGGTGGGCGTCGTTTATCTTCTGCCCGGGGAGTTCACCATCGTGCGCCGCGGTCAGCCGCCCACGCCGCCGCGCATGGCCGACCCTGCCGACCTGCCATTAGGCGAAGGCCCGGAGCCGCTCGCCGCTGGCTGCTCCGGCTTCCTGGACCTTTCGCGGATGCCGGTCAACGGCGTCGCCCCCTACACCATCACCGGCCTGGGCACTTCCACCGGCGACGTCTTCACGCTGCAATTCCGCAACCCGCAATCGTGTCCGCTCGATTTGTTTATTCCTTACGGGGCCGTGCTGAAGCCCCTGCGGGTCGTGGGCGATGGCCCAGGCGTCGGCGAGTTCCAGAGGATGATGACCGAGGGCTCGACCCAGCAGGCCATGGCGCCTTCTGCCCCGATTCCCGGGGCCATGCACTTTGCCGTTCCCGAAGACGGACAATTGGAGTTCACGCTGAAGGGTTATTGCGTGGAGCGGGAAAAGCTGGCTCCTGCGCCCAACACGCAATACAAATTTGCGCCGCCGGAAGAAACCGCCCGCATGGTGGAATCCCGCAAGGTGATGAAGAACGCTTATCGCCTGTTCCTCAGCGGCGAGGCCCGGCCCAAGCTCAGCACGCTGGACAGCCTGGTACAGTGGTCGGTCTGGGCGCACCTGGAGAAGATGGATCAGAAAGAATTCCGCAAGCGCTTCCTCGATCTGGTGGAAAAGAACCTCAAGCTGCAGAAACAGTGGAATGACGAGAACAAGAAGCGCGCCGAAGCCACGGTCGAGGAGCTGTGGCAAAAGGTCGCCACCGTGCTGGCCGCGCCGCTCGAGTCGTGAGGCAGGCGCCCCGCTTGCTTAGTCCGCGCGCCGGCGGAAGGGATGCTCCAAGCTTAAATAAAAGATGATCCCGGTTTCCCCGCGGCTGGGGCCGGCGCCAATCGGCACCGCCACTCCGGGAACGATTTGCAGCCCGCCCGGCAGGTTGTGCGCCCAGCGGATGCCCGGGCTAATCAGCAGGCTGTTCTCGCGCACGGTCGTGTCCGGCGCCACCACGCTGTCCATGCTGTGCCACACCGTCTCCAGCAGAACGTTGAAGCGCGGATGCGCCAGCCACACGAAACTTTGCCCCAGGTTGTAGCCGGCTGCGAAGGCTCTTTCTCCTGCTTCGTTCCTGGCCGAGGGAACAAACGTGGCGCCCGCGTTCCAGTGCGTCACCAGGCGCTTCCCCGTGCGGATGCTGAAGGGAAGATTGGTCTGGAAGCCCACGCCGCCCGCGCCCCGTCCCCGGCTGGAATTGCCGGTGGGCAGCAGCACACTGAAGCGCGGCGAAAAGGCCACGGTGGCGTCGCCGCCGCCCAGCAACTGGTAACGGTAGTTCAGGGCAACGTCACCGAAGCCTCCTGACCCGCCGGCGCCGGGCCGCTCCGCCACCAGCGTGTAGCTCAACTGGTGCCGCGGCGCCCGGTTCACCGGCCACTCCTGGGTGAAGGTGAAGGCCCAGTCGCGGCCCTGCCAGAAGCGCGTGAAGCTGGAGATGTGCTGCACCACGCCCCATTCCTGGTTGTAGGCCTCTTCCACCAGGAAGCTGTTGTCGGCGATGGGCGCGGGCTCGGCGGCCGTCTGCGTCGCGGTGGTCTGAGGATCGGCCGGTTCTTGCGCCGCCGCGGTCGCCGCACCGATCGTCAACAGGCCGGCCGCCACCAGAAACACGGGCATCTTGTAAGCCATGGGCAAGAGCATGTTATTAATCATGATTTTCTGAAAACAGTTAACCTATGTTAACATACTGCCCGGGACGGCTGAGCTGTTCCGGGAAGTGAGGCGGTATGAGCGGGCGAGCAATTGTGGCAACGGTGGTTTTGACGCTGGCGCTGGTGGCGGCCGGCCTGGCGCTGTTAGGAACGGCCAACCCGGTGTCGGCGGGCCGGACTGTCGTACTCTCCGAGGCCGTGGAGGCGCCCGCCGCGCACGGCCATCACCTGCCGCCCACCAAGGGCAGCGGCCTTTACCAGTTCGAGCATCCGGGCCGCCGTCAGTTCGATGCCGGCCAGGTGTTCAACCCCGTGCCGCCGCCTCCAACCCCGGCGCCCGACGGCGTGCGCGAGTTCACGCTGGTTATCGAGGAAGACGGTGTGCTCGAGGTGGCCCCCGGAGTGAAGGTTCCGGTGTGGACGTTCAACGGCACCGTGCCCGGCCCCATCCTGCGCGCCACCGAAGGCGACCGCGTGCGCGTGACCCTGGTGAACAAGGGACGCCTGCCGCACACCATCCACTTTCACGGCATTCACCCCGCCAACATGGACGGCGTCTTCGAGCTGGTGGCTCCGGGCGGCAGCTACACCTACGAGTTCATCGCCGCCCCTTACGGCATCATGCCCTATCACTGCCACTCCATGCCCACTTCGCAGCACATGCACAACGGGCTCTACGGCATGATGATCATCGACCCCAAGGAGGGCCGCAAGCCCATGAAGGAACTGGCCATGATCATGAGCGCCTTTGACCTCGACCGCGACGGTGAGGCCGACTTCTACGCCTGGAACGCGCGCGCCTTCCAGTACGCCGACCATCCCATCGAGCTGGAGCAGGGCGAGCCGGTGCGCATGTACGTGGCCAACGTCTTCGAGGAGGTCATGGCGCCGCACCTGCACGGCAACATGTTCCACCTCTATCCCACAGGCACCACCCTGCAACCCACCGAGTACACGGACGTGAAGACACTCGGCATCGCCGAGCGCGCCATCCTGGAATTCCAGTACGACTTCCCCGGTTACTACATGTTCCAGTGCCACGTCAGCGAGCACATGGAGCAGGGCTTGATGGGATGGCTCCACGTCAAGGAACGGCAACACGTGGCAGCGCAGAAGCGCCGCTGAGGATGGCCATGCATTGCGCCTTGCGAGGCTGGAGCTAGATGGCAAGCGAACCCGCGACCCCGAACGTCGTTGCTGAAACGCGCCGCGGCACCACTCTGGTGGTGGCCAGTGCGCTGCTGCCGCTCCTGCTGCTGGGCGGCATCCTGTACTTGTTCGTGCGCACGGGTACGGGTCTGAACCTGGCCGCGCCCGCTCCCATCGAAAAAATCGAGTTCGAGCGCGTGGAGTTTCTGCCCGGCGAAATCCGCGCCCACGTCATCAACACCGGCCCCGACGAAGTCACCATCGCCCAGGTGCAGGTGGGATGGCTGAACCGCTCGGCCTGGGACTTC
Source organism: uncultured Terriglobales bacterium (assembly GCA_964424245.1). GTDB lineage: Bacteria > Acidobacteriota > Terriglobia > Terriglobales > Acidobacteriaceae > CAYRII01. Next base: position 6,894 of record CAYRII010000052.1, read on the forward strand.
ACCGTGGAACCCGGCCCCACTCTGCCGCGCCTGGGACGCGCCACCGTGGTGCTGCCTTATCCCTGGGTTCCGGGAGAACCCTATGAGATAGCGCTGATCACCGCCAACACCCTCATCTTCACCCACGACGTCGAGATCGCCGCCGAAACTCCCCGCGCCAGCGCCGCCATGCTGGGCACGCTGGCATTGCTGGGCGTGTACGTGGGCGTGATTCCCGTATTTCTGGGCATTGGATGGCTGCCCTTCCTGCGCGCCCTGCCTCAGCGCTGGTATTTTTTCCTGCTCAGCCTCACCGTCGGCCTGCTGGTTTTTCTGGGTGTGGACGCCCTGCACGAAGCGCTGGAAAACGCCGCGCGCGTGCCCGGGCCCTTCCAGGGCGTGGCCCTCATCCTGGCAGGCCTCAGCCTCAGCGTGCTTGGACTGTACGCCGTCTCCAACTGGCTGAAGCAACGCCGCAAGGAAGCAACCGGCGGTCTGGTCCTCGCCTACACTGTCGCCTTGAGCATCGGCCTGCACAACCTCGGCGAAGGACTCGCCATCGGCGGCGCTTACGCGCTGGGCGAAGTAGCCATGGGAACGCTCCTGGTGCTCGGCTTCACCGTGCACAACCTCACCGAGGGTGTGGCCGTGGTGGCTCCGGTGGTGCGTTCCCAATTTCGATGGACGCATCTGGTGTGGCTCGGCCTGCTGGCCGGCGCGCCCACCATTGCCGGCACCCTGCTGGGCGCTTTGGCCTTCAATCCCTTGTGGGCGGTGCTGTTTTTGGCCATCGGCGCCGGCGCCATCCTGCAGGTGGTCATCGAAATCACCCGCCACCAGGTGCGGCAGGCGGGCGCAGCGGCGCTGGTGGGCGGCTTCAGCCTCGCCGGCTTCGCTTTGGGACTTGCGGTGATGTACACCACGGGGCTGTTCGTGGCCGTCTAGGCCGCCGCGGACCCTTCCACCAGGTGGCACGAGTAGGTCTTCAGCACCAGCCACACTTCTTTTCCCGCCTCGAGCGCCAGCGCGCGCACGGCGCCCGGCGTCAGGTGCACTTCGAATTCGACGCCACAATCCACGCGCGCCACCACCGTGGCATCCACTTGGTTGAGCGCGCTAATACGCCCGGCCAGGATGTTGCGCGCGCTCAGTCCCGAGGGCGGCGCCGCGGCCACCAGGATGTCACCCGCGCGCACCGCCAGGCGCAGCGCGGCTCCGGGCGCAAATCGTCCCAGCGGCGCCTCCAGATGCACCGCGGTCTGGCCCAAGCGGCAGGTCATGGTGCCCTGCTCTTCGTGGCTCTCGACGACCGTGGCGTCGAAGATGTTTTCAAAGCCGGCCGCCAGTGCCACCGGCTCCAGCCGCGGAGCGCCCAGCACTTCGTGGGGAAGGCCCTCGGCCACCACCTTCCCTTCATGCAGAAACACCATGCGCTCGCCCAGGGCAAACACCTCGCCGCGGTCATGGGTGACGTAGAGCACGGGAATGCGCCGCCGGGCGATGGATTCCCGCAGGTCGTCCATGAGGCGTGCCTTGATGGCCGCATCCAGCCCGGAAAGCGGCTCGTCCAGCAGGAGCACGGCGGGCTCAATCACCAGCGCTCGCGCCAGCGCCACCCTCTGGCTTTCCCCGCCGGAAATCTCCCGCGGCCGCCGTTGCGCAAGGTGCGCGATGTGAAACGCTTCCAGGATTTCCCCCACGCGTCGGCGACGCTCCGTAGTTTCCAGATGCGCCAGGCCGTAGCCGACGTTCTGCTCCACTGTAAGGTGCGGAAACAGGGCCAGACTCTGGAACACGTATCCCACCGAGCGCCGGGCCGCCGGCAGTGAGACGCCGCTTCCGGAATCAAAGCTCACGCCCTCACCCACTCGTATGCGGCCCGAATCCGGATCGGCAAGCCCGGCGATGCACTCCAGCACAGTCGTCTTCCCTGCCCCCGAGGGCCCAAAAAGAATGGTGATGCCCGGCGGAGCGGAAAAGCGCGCCTCCAGCCGGAAGCCGGGCCCGCCGTTGGCCGGCATCTGCCTGCGGATATCAACCTCGAGGCCTCCGCCGATTTTTTCTTCTATCGTCCCGGCCATGCCGGCCACTCCTTGCGGTTCAGGGCGTATACCACGCTCAGCACGACAAAGGAAAACACCACCAGAAGGAGCGCCGTCTGGTTGGCGCCGGCGTAGTTCAGCGTTTGCACCTCGTCGTAAATGTCGATGGAAACCGTGCGCGTCGCCCCCGGAATGTTGCCGCCCACCATCAGCACCACTCCGAACTCGCCGACCGTGTGGGCAAAGCTGAGCACCACGCCGGTCACCAGGCCGGTCACGGAGAGCGGCATCACCACGCGGAAGAACGTGCGCCAGCGGGAGGCGCCGAGCGTCGCCGAGGCATCGAGCAGCCTGCGCTCCACCGCGGCAAAGGCGGCGGCAAAGGGCTGCACCGCGAAGGGCAGGCTGTAGAGCACCGAGGCCAGCACCAGTCCTTCAAAGGTAAAGGGCAGCCCGCGTCCCCACCAGGATTCGTACCACGCGCCCAGCGGGCTGCGCGGGCCCATGGCCACCAGCACGTAGAAGCCGAGCACGGTGGGTGGCAGCACCAGCGGCAGCGCCACCACCGCTTCCACCAGGAACTTCCAGCGCCATCGGGAAAACGCGATCCAGTGCGCGATGGGCAGGCCCACCACCAGGAGGATGGCAGTCACCCACAACGCCAGGCGCAAGGTCAGCGTAATGGCCTGCCAGTTCATCGTGTGTCCTCCGGGGAGAGGAATCCGAACCCGCGCAGCACGGCCTGCGACTCGGCGCTGCGCAGGTGCGCGAGAAAGTATGCAGCCAGCTCCGGTTGGCGCGACCAACGCAGGATGACGGCCTCCTGCATTAACTTGGGATATTTCTCCTGGGGAACCTCCCAGTAGCGGCCCGCCCGGCGCATGGCCGGAGCCGAGGCCACCGAGAGTGCGACCAAACCCGCCTGGGCGCTGCCCGACTGCACAAACTGCGCTGCCTGCGCCATGTTTTCCCCGAAGACCAGCTTCTTTTCGATCGCTTCGTAGATCCCGGAGTGGCGCAGCGCGGCCACGGCGGCTTTTCCGTAAGGTGCGTGCCGCGGGTTGGCGATGGCCACGCGCTTCACGAAAGGATGCAACAACGCCCGCAGTCCGTCGCGCTCCGCGTCAATTGGCGATCCGTTCGGCACCCAAAGCACGATTCGTCCCACGGCATAAGGCGCACGCGAACCCGGCCTGACAAAGCCCGCTGCCTCCAGCCGCCGCGGGTAGTCTGCATCGGCGGAAAAAAACAAATCAAAAGGAGCGCCCTGGGAAAGCTGGGAATAGAAGTTTCCCGAGGAACCGTAGCTCACGCGCACCGTGTGGCCGGTCTTTTTCTCGAAGGCAGAGACAATCTCCGGCAGGGCAAACGCCAGGTCCGACGCCGCCGCCACGGTCAGCTCGCGGGCATGCGCCGCCGTGGGCAGCAGCAGGGAAACCAGCACCAGGATGGAAACGGTCTTGGCAGGCATGCGGTTCTTCCCCGGCCGCGCCTAGGGGCGCACGATCATGACTTCTGTGGACTTGATCAGCGCGGCGGCCACCTGGCCCTTGCGCAGACCCATCTCGCGCGCCGCATCCGCGGTGATGATGGAGGTGATGCGCTGCCCGCCGATGGACAGCGTCACCTGTGCCAGCAGCCCCTCGACGCGCACCTCCAGCACGCGGCCCACCAGTTGATTGCGTCCGCTGATGCGGCGAAATCCGCGCCGTGTTTCCGGCCCCGTCCTTGCCTCGGCGCGATGCAGAAAGCGGTCCATCTCCCCCAGCGGGATGCGGTGATGCCCCCCGGCGGTCTTCACCGAGCGCAGCTTCCCCCGGTAAATCCACTGCTTCAGCGTGGGGTAACTGACGCCCAGCAGCCGCGCCGCTTCGCGTGGCCGGATCAAATCTCCGGTCGCCATCGGCGCTCTCCATGGACGTTTATATACATATTATTTCGTTATTATAATATGATTCTATCTGTATCCGCAATGTTTTTCCTTGAATATTCGTGGCCTGGCGCCGCCGAACCGGGCTTAGCGGAGGCTGGCATGCGGAATCCCTGGCCCCGAACCGAGTCTCGAAGCCGCGCAACTTCACGGCCGCAGGCGGGTTTAGCGAGAGGTTGGGGTGTGGTCGATTCCCCTCAGGTACAATTCTTTATGGTTGCGTCGAATTCCTTTGCTTGGCGGATCAGCCCCTTGAAACTGTTGCGCAATAAGTGGGTCATCGCTGCGGGTGTGGTGATTGCCGCGACGGCGGTTGCGGCATTCAAACTCAGCCGCCCGAGTCCCGTGGAGTACTTCACCGCCGCCGTGGAGCGGGGCGACATCCGCGAAGTGGTGGATGCCACCGGAACCATTAACGCTGTCACCACCGTGCAGGTGGGGTCGCAGGTTTCGGGAACTCTGGCGCGCCTCTCCGCCGACTTCAACTCGGTTGTCAGGAAGGGCCAGGTCATCGCGCAGATTGAGCCCTCCATTCTTGAGGGCGTTCTGCTGCAGGCGCAGGCAGACCTGGAAAACGCTCGCGCCAATCTGGCTGCGGCTCGCGCCAACCTGGAACGCGCGCGGGCAGCTGCCGTGCAGACCAAGGCCGAGTATGCCCGCACCGGACGGCTGGCCCAGGAAGGCGTCATGAGCCAGCAGCAGCTCGAAGTGGCGCGCGCCAACGCGGATTCGGCGGAAGCGGCCGTGGCTGCCTCGGAGGCCCAGGTCACCCAGGCCGGCGCGCAAGTGAACCAGCGCGCGGCGGCCGTGAAAGTGGCTGCCACCAACCTGGGACACACCACCATCATCGCGCCCATCGATGGCATCGTGGTCAGCCGCAACGTGGACGTGGGACAGACGGTGGCAGCGTCCTTGCAGGCGCCCACACTGTTTACCATCGCCCAGGACCTTACCAAGATGCAGGTGTACGCCAAGACCGATGAGTCCGACGTGGGCCAGATCCAGGTGGGCCAGCGCGTCATCTTCACCGTGGACGCCTTCCCGCGCGAAACCTTCACCGGTCGCGTGATGCAGGTGCGCATGAACGCCACCACCGTGCAGAACGTCGTCACCTACGACACCGTGATCGAGTTCGCCAACCCGGAGATGAAACTGTTTCCCGGAATGACGGCCTACGTCACCATTCCGGTGGCCACCGCCAGGGAAGTTTTGCGCATTCCCAACGGCGCTCTGCGCTTCAAGCCGGACTTGGCGCCGCAGGAGATCCGTGCGCTCTATGCCAAGTACGGCTTGAAAGATGCCGCCCTGCCCGGATCCGGCGTGCGGCGGCGTCCCGCCGGCCAGGATGCGGGTGCGAGGCCGCCGGCCGAAGATGGAGCGCCCGCTCCCGAGCCCAAGCCGGTGCGGCCCAACGTCACCGTCGCGTGGAAGCTGCGCCCCGACAAGACACTGGAGCCGGTCCAGGTTCGCACCGGCATCACGGACCGCAGCGTCACCGAACTCGTGGAAGTCCTGCACGGCCGCCTGGAAGAGGACGATGTGTTGGTCACAGGCTCCTCGTCGCCGGGCCGCGGGCCTTCCCGTTCGCCCATGGGCGGTGCGCCGCGGCGTTAAACCACGCTGCCATCTTCATGATTGTGAGTTCCGTTTTGGAGTGACGCTGGATGGCAACCGCTTCCCAACTCGAACCCGGCGCCGGCATGCAAGCCGCACCCGAGACCATCATTTGCGTGGAAAACGCGCACAAGTACTACGAGTTGGGCGAAATGCGCGTGCACGCGCTGCGCGGCGTCAGCCTTAGCGTGGCGCGCGGCGAGTTCCTGGCTGTCATGGGAGCCAGCGGAGGCGGCAAGTCCACCTTCATGAACATCCTGGGCTGCCTGGACACGCCCACCACCGGGCGTTATCTGCTGGAGGTTGGCACGAACGTCGGTATAGGGGGGCCGGATT
>CAYRII010000053.1:0-12669 GCA_964424245.1 uncultured Terriglobales bacterium
ACGCCCTGGGCCTCGACCGCTTCGGAGAGCAGCTCGCCGCCCTTGACGCGGTGGTGGATGTTCTCCAGCAGCGCCCGGAAGTGGGGATGCCGCTGGCGCACCATCAGCAGCTCCAATGCGGTAAGAATGGGCAGCCCGGCGCGCACCAGGGTGACAAACTGCTGGTTGAAGACGATGAAGTCGTCCAGGCGGAGGCGGCGGCGGCGGGGCAGGCGCATCTCGCCCGAGGTGAGCACGCCGCGCGGGCGCACCGAGTACACCAGAAAGCCCTGGCGGGAGAGGCGCTCGCGCGCCTCGCTCTCCGAGTGAGCGTTTTCCACCTGCTCGAGCAGGTAGCCGCGCTCGTCGGCCATCTTGATGAGGAATTCGGCCATGGGAAAAGAGAACGGCCTTCGCAAGCCTCCAAGTGGTAAGAGTCTATCATCACCGGTGCGCTGTCGAGAGTGGCGCGGAAGGGAGGGAAAGACTGTAAATCTAGGAACCAGTGGCCGGTGATGCCGGTGTGATCTGCAAGCGGCGAATCTCTCCGGTTCCACCGTCGACCTCGATCAGCTCGCCATCGCGCAGGATGCGGGTGGCATGCTTGACGCCAATGACGGCCGGCAAACCGTACTCGCGCGCGACGACGGCGCCGTGGCTGATGATGCCGCCGACCTCCATGACCACTCCACCGGCGGTGAGAAACAGGGGTGTCCAACCGGGATCTGTGAACTTGGCGACGAGGATGTCGCCTTTGTGAAGCAGCGCCCCGTCGGCCGGGTCGAAGAGGATGCGCGCCGGGCCGCGAGCGATGCCCGGCGATGCAGCCGCGCCGGAAAGGACCTCGCTCGCCACGGAAGGCTTGGTCATGCGCTTGCCGTCACTGCGCACCACCACCGGAGGATCGGTGCGCATGAAGGTTGCGAATTCGCGCCGGCGAATGGTCACCTGCGCGCGCACCCAGGGCGAGTCCAGCTCGCCCCCGGCGATCCGATCGGCTTCGAGAATGGAGAGAAACAGAAAGTCGTCCGGATGTTCGAACACGCCGCGCTCCACCTGGCGGCGGCCAACTTCGAGCAGCAGGTCGCGGACGTGAGCCAGGCCGTAGAGCGTGTAGAACTTGAAGGCCTCGCGCAGCGGCATGCGCTCCTCGATGACGCGCACCAGCCTGCGCGAGAGCCAGCGCCGCAGCGGGCGCCACCGGGTGGCGTTCTTGAGCGCCTGTTTGGCTTCTTCGTGCTCGCGGATCTGGCGCTGGTAGTGCTGGCGTGGCGTGAACTGCTCCGGGGGATGCGTCAGAAAATTGTGCACGGCTTCGTAGACGAACGTGGGGTCTTCCCGCCAGCGCGGGCAGGCAAAATCGAACTCGCGCACGGCGCGGTGACCGTGGACCTTAAGAAACGCAGCCATACGGGCAAGGAATTCCTTGCCGGCTTCCGACCGGGCCAGCGCATCCGGAACGCGCGCGATCTCCTCGCGCAAGAAGACGGCGCGCACTTCCGGCCCCGCGTGCTCGGCCAAGTCCCATATGGCGAGCGCCGTCTCGACCGTGGGATTGCGGCCGAGCCCCGAAATGAGCCGGGGGAAGAGTTCGGCGTGGCCCCAGCGGCGTAGCACCCAGGCGAGCAGCGCGGCAGCCGGCAGCGCCGGCCAGGACGCGACCAAAGCAAGAAGCGTGCGGGGAACGTTTTCTGTGGCGAAGTAACGCGCCAGGGCGATGATCTGACTTTCGCTGAGGGTGTGGACGTCCTCGACGGTGGTGTAGTGCTCGACCTCCTGCTTCGCACTTTCCAGGTCCCGCCAAGCCTGCGCGGCAGTGCGGGTACCGAGAGCAGTGTGCCACACAGCCGGGGCCCGGCGGAGAGAGCGCAACATGCGGCCCGGGCTGAGCGAACGCTTGACGGGCACAAATTCACCCGACGACCACATCTCCTCCAGGATGGGCGGGACTTCGGCGTCGAGCAAACCAGCGATGCGACTGACGAGCCAGCGGGGCCGCTGAGGAAAGATGCCGGCCGCGATGTTCATGTTGAAGTACAGGCGGCCGTCCACCAGGTCACCGAGGGAGGCGAGCGCATCGCAGCTCTCGTCATCGGCGAGGAGCCCGCCGCCGTGGGCCAGGGACGGGAACACCAGATAATTCCAGAAAGACCAGGAAAAAGCGGTGTGCGGGTAGGGCATGGTGTCGCGCAGGTTGTAGTTGCCCCAGAAGATCAGCCGGTCCCGGCAATGCTCGGCGTTCCAGCGGCTGCCATAGCGCACCACCGGAACCCGAGGCCCGGCGGCGGTGACGGCGCGGGCTTGCAACAAGTACGTGCGCCCGCCGGCGACCGCCCACTCGATGTCAGCGGCACGCCCGAGCAGGCGTTCCGCCGTCAGTCCCAGGCACGCCAGTTCCGCGAGCACGGCTGGCGTAAGCACATTCGCGGTATCGTCGCCTTCCCACTGGATTACGTCGTGCGGCGCTCGCCGTCGGATGCGATAGCGATCGGGCGTCACCTGTGCCGAAACCACCTTGTCACCCAAGCCGAGCGCGGCTTCGATGACCAATTCATCCGTAGCGCCGGTGACGGGATTGATACTGAAGAGGACGCCCGCAGCGTCCGCGTCCACCATGCGCTGCACCACCACAGCCATGGCAACGTTTTCGTCCGCAATGCCGTGGTCGCGTCGGTAGGCCACCGCGCGCTCGGTGAATAGCGAGCGCCAGCATGCCTGGACAGCATCAACGACGGCCGCCGCGCCAGCGACATTGAGGAACGTGTCCTGCTGCCCGGCGAAGGAGGCGTCGGGCAGGTCTTCGGCGGTAGCGGAAGAACGTACGGCGACGCGCCCGCTGCCCAAATGCTCGTATGCTGCAATAATGCCCTCGCGCAGCGAAGCATCCATGCCGCGACGGAAACCCTCGGTTGAAACGCAGAACCCATCGGGTACAGGCATTCCGGCGTGCAGCATGGCGCCGAGTTGCGCCCCTTTCCCGCCGACGAGCGGCAAGTCTTTGGCATCAGCCTCGGTCAGCGGGATAGTTAGCTGGGGCATAGAGTCCCCGAAAGCGGTGGGGCGGATTATGCCCTATGTCGCGTTCCGTTGAAACTGAATGGGGCGGAATTCCGTTGACCGGCAGGGGCCTCGTGGCTGGCTGGTTGCTATTCCCGAGCACGTTCGAGCTTCGAACCAGGCCGATCAGCGCTTCTTCTTCATTAGCGCCGCCGGGGGAATGTGCGTGGATTCGGTGAGCAGGTGCCAGGCTTCGCGATAGGGTTCGAGGCGTCCGCGGCTGTGCGGGATGTGGGGGTAGAAGATGACGCCTTTCGAGTTTCCTATCACCTTCTGCGGGACGATGTACCAAGTGTCCATGGGGATGACGTAGACGGCCAGGAAGTCGATTTCCTTGTCGGTGAAGGTGGGGCTGCCGCTGCTGCGGGCGCGGGTGTATCCGCAGCGGTATCCGGTGTTGAAATGGCTGGTGGAGCGCACCTGGACGCGCTGCAGGCGTCCGTTGCGTCCGGAGACGATGAGGTCGTAGGGAGCGCAGTCGCCCCAGGGCTTGGAGACGGAGAGGCCGAACTCCGAGGCGCGGACCATGAACTTGAGTTCGGCCCACTCGCCTTGTTTCTTGGGAACGCGGAAAAGCTTTGCCATGAGTAGTCTCTTTCTTAGGGAAGGGATGAGCAGCAAAGAAAAAGGGCGGCGATTGGGGCGCCGCCCCGCTCTTTTTCGATCTATGATTCTATTATAGCATACTGCATACCTCAAATGGGACACATTTCACACAATTATATTTGCCGCAGGCTCAGGCAGATGCGGGGATTTGTAACCTTTTGTGCCCTTGACAAGATTGGGGACGGGGCGGGAAAAAGGCGAACTGAGAGCTATGAACTGGGAACTGATAACTTGAGAACTGGGAACTGAGAACTGGGAACTAAGAACTAAGAACTGAGAGCTATGAACTGCAACCCCGAGATCCCTCGACTTCGCCCTCCCTTGTTCCCTCGCCGAGGCTCGGGAGCGGTCGGGCTGCGCTCGGGATGACAAGTATGAGGGGAAAGATGGGCGCATGGCGCGGCCGCAAGCCGCGCCATCGCCATCCGGAGGCGCAGACACCCTGGACACCGCCCGCCGCCGGTGCCACAATGCGCGGCCATGGCGAAAAAGAAGCGCGCGGCAAAGCGCTCTGCGAAGAGGAAAAAGACAGCAGCGGCGGGGCGGGCGCTGACCTGGGCCGAGTTCCGGCGCGCCGTGCCCGAACTGGCGCAGAAGGGCGAGAAGCTCTTCCGCAAGACCTACGTGGTGCTGGTGGGCACGGTGCGCAAGGACGGCTCGCCGCGCATCAGCCCGGTGGAGCCGGAGTTTTTCGATGGCGAGCTCTACATGGGCATGATGTGGCGCTCGCTGAAGGCGCTCGACCTTTTGCGCGACCCGCGCTGCACGGTGCACAACGCCATCGCCGACCGCATGGCGAAACACGGCGAGTTCAAATTGCACGGGCGGGCGCGGCACGTGACCGATCTTGCGGAGCGCGGCCGCTACTGCGATGCCCTGTACAAACGCATTAGGTGGCGGCCCCAGGAGCCGCGCTTCCATGTGTTCGCCATCCGCGTGCGCAGCGCCGGCTATTTTTCCTACGCCAAAGGGAAGCGCATGGTGGAGCGCTGGCGCGCGGGCGGGAAGGCGACGCGCTACGAGCAGAAGGTGTAGGGCTGGCTTCAGAAGTGAGTTTTGAAGCTTCCCTCGGGGCTAAAGCCCCTGTATTTACGCAGCGTTGAACGGCACGGTCGCCTCGCGAGTCGGGCTCGCTGCGCGACTCTGGCTCGCAGCGCGACTCTGGCCTGAAGGCCAGAGCTACCGAGGCAGAGCTACCGAGGCCAGAGCTACCGAGGCAGAGCTACCGAGGCCAGAGCTACCGAGGCTAGAGCTACCGAACGTGCCCCTTCGAAAGTTTCCTCACGAGCGCAGAACGCCAGGGCTATAATCCGGCGCATCATGCCAGCCTGTGGCGCTTGCGGCGCGACGCTTCCCGACGGCGGCCGTTTCTGCTCGGCGTGCGGCGCCCGAGCGGGAAGCGCTCACGACCTGCCCACCCTTGACAGCGGCGGAGCGGCGCCGCCGGCGGCCCGCACGCCCACTCCACGGCCTCCCAGCAGCGACTTCGGACGCTTCGCACCGGGCGCGGTGCTGGCGGAGCGCTACCGCATTAGCGGGATGCTGGGACAGGGCGGAATGGGCGAGGTGTATCGCGCCGACGACCTGAAGCTGGGCCAGGCGGTGGCGGTGAAGTTCCTGCCGCGCGCGCTGGCGCAGGATGCGACGCTGCTGGAGCGCTTCCACGCCGAGGTGCGCAACGCCCGCCAGGTTTCGCATCCCGGCGTGTGCCGGGTGCATGACATCGGCGAGATCGACGGCCACCACTTCCTCACCATGGAATATATCGATGGCGAGGACCTGGCCACGCTGCTGCGGCGCATCGGGCGGCTGCCTGCGGACAAGGCACTGGAGATCGCGCGCCAGCTTTGCGCCGGGCTGGCCGCCGCGCACGACAAAGGCGTGCTGCACCGCGACCTGAAACCGGCAAATGTGATGATTGACGGCCGGGGGCGCGCGCGCATCACCGACTTCGGCCTGGCCGTGCGCTCCGAGGAATCCGCCAGCGAGATGGCCGGCACCCCGGCCTACATGTCGCCGGAGCAGTTGCAGGGCCAGCCGGCCACGGCGCGCTCCGATGTCTACTCGCTGGGGCTGCTGCTCTACGAGCTGTACACGGGCAGGCGTCCCTTTGATGCCGTGGATTTTTCGGGATGGCGGCGCAAGCACGTGGAAGAACAGCCCTCCGCGCCCTCGCACTACACCGCCGACATCGATCCGGCGGTGGAGCGCGTGATTCTGCGCTGCCTGGAAAAAGAGCCGCGGCAACGGCCCGCCTCGGCGATACAGGTGGCGGCGGCACTGCCGGGAGGCGATCCGCTGGCCGCCGCCCTGGCCGCCGGGGAAACACCTTCGCCGGAGATGGTGGCGGCGGCGCAGCCGGAAGCGGCCATCTCGGTGCGCGCGGCCGTGCTTCTGGTGGTGGCGATCGGCATCATCGTGGCGGCCATCGTTCCCCTGGCGCGGCGGGGAACGCTGCTGGGAATCGCGCCCATGACCAGGTCGCCCGACGCCATGACCGACCGCGCGCGTGAAATCATCCAGCAACTTGGCCACACCAGCCCTGCTGCCGATTCGGCATGGTGGCTGGACACGCCGCGGGCATACCTGCGCTATCGCGCGCAACACGAAAGCTCCACCTGGTTTCGCGACCTGCCTTCCTCGTGGCCCAGGCCGCATCGTTTCTACTATCGGCAAAGCCCCAGTTCGATGGAGCCGTTAGACCCCGTTCATCAGGTCACATCCGAGGATCCGGCGCTCACCACGCCCGGCATGGTGTTCGTGACGCTCGATTCAGGGGGGCAGTTGCTGAGCTTTCAGGTAGTGCCGCCGCAGTTTGAGCCCAATCAGACTGCGGCCGCCCCGAAGGTGGACTGGGCCGCCGTATTCCGTGCAGCCGGCCTGGAGATGGAAAATTTCCAGAGCGCGCCCATGCTGCTGGTGCCGCGCTCGGCATTCGACGAGCGCGGGGCCTGGAACGGAACCGTGCAAGGCGTACCGATTCACGTGGAAGCTGCGGCCTTTCGTGGCATGTTGGTGGATTTCCGAGTGGCCGGCGCCTGGGCGCAAGCGCCGCAGCCCCCGGAGGGAAAAGGTCGCCGCATCATTCTTACCATCTTCATCCTGCTGGTTTTTGGCGTGGGATCGCTGCTGGCGTTTTTTCTGGCGCGGCGCAACCTGCGGATGGGTCGCGGTGACCGCAAGGGCGCGTTTCGGGTTTCGGTCTTCGTAGCTTGCGTTTCCCTTACCGACCTGGGGTTGAGCATGCACGTGCCCTATGTCGGCGTGTATCTCAGTGAAGGGCCGTTTACAGTAGGCGCAGCGTTGTATTTTGGCGCCGTAACCTGGTTCAGCTATCTGGCGCTGGAGCCGCTGGTGCGCCGGCAGTCACCTCACCTGCTGATCGGCTGGACGCGGCTGATCGCGGGGCGCTTTGCCGATCCCCTGGTGGGCCGCGACCTTCTGGTCGGCATCCTGGCCGCGGCCGTGGTTCGACTCATCCGCGTGGCCGGCGCCGCTGGACCCTGGTGGACATCGCTGCCGGGCGCTATTCCCCTGGTGTTGCCAAGTGGACTGCTTCGCCCGCTGGGATTGCCTGAGTCGCTGATGAATGGTATTTGGGTGAGTGTGCTGTACACGATGGCTTTTCTGTTCCTGGCCGCCATCTGCCGCCTGGTGTTTCGCAAGCGCTGGGTCGGGGCGGCGCTGGTGGCGATGCTGGTGTGGATGGTTGGCTTCACGCCCGACTTCTCCGTCGGAGGACAAGCCTTGCTGATAAGCGTGGGTATTGGCGTGCTGGCCGGGGCAATTCTTGCCGGCATTATGGAAGGATTCGGGCCGCTGGCCTTCGCCGCGGCGTTTCTGCTGTCGACAAGGGTGTTGCCGTCGGTGCCGCTGGATTTCCGCGCCGGCACCTGGTACTTCGCGCACACCGCAGTGGTGGTGGTCTTGCTGGCCGCGCTGGTGCTGTTTGCCTTCCACTCGGCGCTGGCCGGCCGATCGTTGTTGGGCAAGCTGCTGGAGGAGACCTGAGGCGGCGGGGTCGGGACACGACCTTTCAGCTATCGTCTGCTGCTGCGACCTTCATGGATTCCCTATTTCACGCGCGCCGCTTTGTTCACGTTGGAGACGGCCAGCAGCAGACCGGCCCTGCCGGAGCCCCGGGCGGCGGTGGCGTAGCCCTGCGTGATGTTGATTTTTTTGCGGGCCAGTTTGCCGGCAAATCGTCCCAGCGCGCCCGGCTTGTTGGGCAAGGTGACGTAGAGCACATCGGACTGGCGACAAGGGAGCCCGGCGGCAGCCAGCGCCTTCCTGGCCCGGTTCACGTTGTCCACCACCACCTGCACGGCGCCGCGGGCGCCGGAAGACGTGGTGAGGCAGCAGACGATGTTTACCTTGGCGTCGCCCAGAACTTTGGCAATCTGCGCCAGTGTTCCCGGGCGGTTCCTGCAAGGAATGGTCAACTGTTTTGCTTTGGGCATGGCAAGACCTCCAGCGGGATAGGGCGGCATGGCCAGAGAGATTGGCAGCGGGAGGAATTTTTCGTAGGCCGGCGATGCCGCGAGGCGCCCGGCTCTCTGTAGCGGAGCCTGTTGTGACTGCGCCCGGCGATCCCGAGGCGGAAGTATAGCACCGATGGAAACTACGAACTATGAACTATGAACTGAGAACTGAGAACTATGAACTGAGACCCGACCTGCTAGGGGGCGAGGTCGCTGGTTTCGATGACTTCGACGCCGGCGGGTGGGGAGAAGCGGAAGCGCTCGTCGGCGAGGGGGGAATTTTCCACCAGGTCGCGGAAGAGGAACTCGGTGAGCGAGCCGTCCACTTCCTCGATCAGGAGGCGCAGGATCTGGCTGGCGGGAGATATTTCCAGCTCGACCAGAGCGATGCGGTCGGCAAAGCTCTTCGGGGTTCCGCGCAGGATGACGTGGCCCGGCGTGGAGACGCTGGGGACGAGCGTGAGCCGCTCGAGCTCTTCCTCGAGGCGCGCCTTGCCCAGCAGGAAGCGCAGCGGCGAGCGCAGGTCGTCGAGCTGCTTGACGGGGGCGCGGCGCGCCTGCCGGTCTTCCGGCAGGTAGAAGTAGGCGGTCTTGCCGTCGGTAACGAACAGCTTGGGGCGGGGCGTGGCGTACTCCCAGCGCATGCGGCCGGGCTTCTTCAGCCACACCGTGCCCGACTCCGTGCGCGCCATGCCCATGCCGCGGTAGCTTTCGGTGAAGCGCGCCTGGAGCGTGCGCAGGCGGTTGTAGTGCTGGTCCACGGCGCGGGCCACCTCGGCGGGCGTGCGCACCTCGGCTGCTGCGGGCAGGACTAGCGCCGCCAGAAGCGCGAACAGAAAAACGGATTGCAGCGGGAGAGGTTTCAACGCGCCGGGCTACTGCTTCTCCTGTTCCTTTGCCTTGTCCGCGTTCGCCTTGTCGGGCACGGCGAAGAGCGACGGTGCTAGTCCCTGAGGGAGGCCGTGGCGGATGAAGGGCAGGTCTTCGGGCTTTTGCACCTCGACGCGGCCGCCGGGCATGAGTTTGTAGGGCAGGCCCAGGGGATCGAGGGGAATGCCGCGCAGGAAGCCGTCGACGATCATCTGGTTCCAGCTTTCGGGCCAGAGGCCGGTGCGCTGGTGGTAGAGGCGGATGCGCTCTTCGAGGCGCGGCACGGCGTCATCCACTTCCAGGGCGCGCAGGCGCTTGACGGCGTTGGCGCGGATGTACTGATCCTCGGTGCTCTGGTGGATGTACGTCCAGAGGCGGCGCGCGGTTTCGCGTTCGCCGCCGAACTGCGCCATGGCGGCGGCCATCACCTTCATCCAGGGATGCGCGCCGGGCACCTCGGAACCGCGGCGGAAGGCCTCGCTGGCGGCGATGTAGTCCTTGCGCTCGATGAAGTGCACAAACCCCAGATGGTAGTAGAGCTGCCAGTCATCAGGATTGGCGCGAATGCCTTTCTCCACGAAGTCCACGGCAAGATCGGGCCGGCCCGCGCCTTCGGGCGGCTCCTGCGCGAGAAAAATGGAGCCGTACTTGTAGGCCACGACCAAATGCGGGTCGAGGTCTGTCGTGATCTGGAGCAGCGGCGGCAACAGATCAAAGCGCGCCGCGCGCTCACCGTGTCTCCTGCCGAAATATTGAACCGTTCTCGTCCAATACAAATTTGCCATGAGGCCGGTGTAGCCAAAGGAGAGGTAGCGGAGCACGCGGGCGGAGGGGAGGTAGAGCACTTCCTCGAGGGTGGCGGAGGCGCGGAGGCGGTCGAGCCGGCGCAAGGTGAGGATGGAGCCGACGAGACAAAGGACGAGCAAGGCGGCGAAGAAGCGGGTGATGGAGCGGGAAGCGGTCATTTCAAGTTACGGCGCTCGAAAATGAGGACGGCGCCGCACAAGGCGGCGCCGGCATAGAACAACGCGTAAAGCGTGTTGGCGAGCATGAGGTCGGCGGAGACGGGCTGCTGGTGCGCCACCTGGGCGATGACGTTGAGAGAGGCGAAGTTGGGCACGAGGTGGGCGGCGGCAACGGTGAGCCAGCGGGCGGCGCCTTCGCTCATCTGGGCGAAGGCGCGGAGGTCTTCGGCGAAGGAGCCGATGAAAAACAGGGCAAAGGCCATCACCGCGGAAAGCAACGGCGAGGAAAAGGAGGAGAACAGAAGCGCCAGCGCGGTGACCACGATGAACTGCAGAATGATGAAGTAGAGAGCGGCGAGCAGGTGGAGGTCGGAGCGATCGAAGGCGTGGACGAGGTAGTAGAGCGCAGCAAAGAATCCCACGGCCATGAGGGCGGCATTGACCACCAGCGTGCCCACGAGTCCCAGGAACTTGCCCACGATGAACTCCCAGCGGCGCACGGGGCGGGCGAGCAGGGTGTAGAGAGTGCGCTTTTCCATTTCCTTCCAGACCAGCCCGATGCCGATGAAGATGGCGATCACGATGCCGAACAGCGAGATGGCAGAGAGCCCCAGGTTGACGAGCACGATGCGCTCGATGCCGATGGAAATCTGTCCCACCAGGACGGAGGCGGCGGTAATCAGCAAGGCGAAAAAGATGAGGTTGTAGAGCACGCGCTCGCGCACGGCTTCGCGGAAGGTGTTGAAGGCGATGGAGGCGAGGCGGGCGCTCACGAGGCCACCTCCTGCGGAGAGGCGGACACGCGCTCCACGAAGTAGTCCTCGAGGGTGGAGCGCACGGGATTGACGGCGGTGAGGCGGGCGCCGGAGCGGCGCAGGGCGTCGAGGGCGGCATCGAGCTTGTCTTCGGGAAGGAGGGCGCGCACGGTTTCGCCGGTGGCGCGGCAGTCGCCGCCGAGGGCGCGAACGGCTTCGACGGCGGATGCGCCCTGCCAGATCACTTCCACCTGCCCGCGGGAGCGCGAAGTGAGGTCGGCCACCGAACCTACCCCGCGCAACTCGCCCTGGTGAAGGATGGCGACACGGTCGCAAAGGGCCTCGGCATCGGAAAGGATGTGCGTGGAGAAGAAAATGGTCTTGCCCTCGTCGTTCAAAAGCTGCATGAGGTCGCGCACTTCGCGGCGGCCGATGGGATCGAGCCCGCTCATAGGCTCGTCGAGGAAGACGACTTTGGGGTCGTGCAGGATGGCCTGGGCGATGCCCACACGCTGCAGCATGCCTTTGGAGAACTTGCGCAGGGCGAGGTCGCGGGCGGAGGCCAGGCCGACGCGCTCGAGGATTTCCGCGGCGCGGCGGGCACGATCCGCTGCGGCCATGCCGGAGAGCTGGCCGTAGTAATCCAGCAGTTCGCCGGCGGTGAGGTGATCGTAGAAATAAGGTTGCTCGGGGAGAAAGCCGATCTGGGCCTTGACGGCGGGGTCGCCGCAGTCGCGGCCCAGGATGGTGGCCGAGCCGGCGGTGGGGAAGATCAGCCCCATGAGCAGCTTAAGAGTGGTTGTCTTGCCGGCGCCGTTGGGCCCGAGAAAACCGAAGACTTCGCCTTCCTCGACAGAAAGACTCAGCGGCTGGAGCGCAAACTTTTCCTTCTTGCGCCAGAAGCCGGCGGTGTAGGTCTTGGAGAGGCCGTTCATCTCGATGATGGGCATGCCGGACAATGATTTTACGCAAAAACGGGGCAGGGAGGGATGCGCAACGGGAGTTGGCGCGCCGAGGTGGCGTCGGGTAAGCTGGGCCGGTAGCGCTTGCTTGTCCAGACTCAGGTCCGCCACCAGCAGGTGCTGGGAGCCGTTGACGTAGCGCAGCGACTCCAGTTGCAGGCGCTGGTTGTAACCGAACGTGGCCGCCACCCCGTTGCCGTAGCTGAAGCCCTGCGGCTGCCCGGCGGCGTTGAAGCTCAGGCCGGAGACGTAGGTGGTGGCCCCGCTCGCCATCTGGCTCAGCCGCCCGATGGCGTCATAGCCCTGCTGCACCACCCGTCCCGAGGGATAGGTGAGGGCGGTTGATACCGCACCTGCCCGAAGGCCCGGTGGGCTGATGGAGTCCTCTGCTCAGCGCTTTGGCTTCTTCCCTGTTACCTTCTGAACATCGATGTTAGGCGCGATGGGTGGAACAAGAATCAAGACACGGCCGGTACAAAAGTCCGCCGTGATCTTGGGGACGGGGCGTGCGGTCACGGGGTCGCCCGAAATCTTGAACTCGTAGACTATTACCTGTTCTCTTGGTGTCCCTGGCGCGAAGGCCCACTGAAGCGAATTAGTGTGTGCCTCTCGAAGCAACAAGGGATGACCTGTCTGCTCCTGGACCAATGTCACTCGTCCATCGGAGTCGGTCGTGAGCTTTACAACTGCTTCGCCCTGAATCTGAGCGAGATGAGCCATCCAGGGATACTCCGGCGCTACAAAGGTCCGTATTTCAGCTACGTTACAGTCAAACATCGAGAGTAGTATCAGCAGCAGACCTACCATATCGTGCACCGTCATTTCATTTTCTGCAGTTCCTTGGAGAGCCCGTTCATCTCGATGATGGGCATGCCGGAGACAATTTTACGAGAAACCAGGCCGGGGTGGATACGGAGGAGTGGCGCGGCGGGCGGCAAGCTGGACAGCATCAATTCGGAGGAGGTAACTGGACCGACCTACTCACCGCGCCTCA
>CAYRII010000054.1:0-12525 GCA_964424245.1 uncultured Terriglobales bacterium
TCAGCCCGGGCAGCATCCGCGCCTCTGAGCCCGTCGCCACAATGACGTTTTTGGCCTTCACCGTCGTGCCCGCGCCCTTGCCCTCCGCCGGCGCCACCTGCAGCGTCAGGACACCGTCTTTCGCCGGTCCCGCCAGCCGCCCGTAGCCCGCAACCACCGTGACCTTGTTCTTGCGCATCAGGAAGTCGAGCCCCTTGGCGTGCTTGGCCACGATCTTGTTCTTGCGCTCCTGCACCGCCGACCAGTTGACCTTGAGGCTGCCCGCGCCCTCGATGCCGAACTCCTTGGCGGCCTTCAAGTGGTCGTAAATCTCGGCGTTGAACAGCAGCGCCTTGGTGGGAATGCAGCCCACATGCAGGCACGTGCCGCCGAGCTTGGCGTCTTTTTCAATCAGGCAGGTCTTCAGGCCGTACTGCCCGGCGCGGATGGCGGCCGTGTAGCCGCCCGGCCCGGCGCCCAGGATGGCAACGTCGTAGATGGTCTCAGCCAAGGTTGCGCTCCGCAGAAATCAGGATCATTTTGCAGATTCCGACGCCCCGATTGTATGCGACCCGGGCGCCGGATGCGAAACGCGCGATCTATGCCCTCGGCGCCTCGCTCATCAGGGCGAGAAGGTTGTTCTCCGAGTCGCGGAAATCCGCCAGCCACACGTCCACCGTCTCCAGCTTGGCAATCAACTGCGGTTTGTCCTGAAAGCGCACGCCGCGCTCTGCCAGGGTCCGCTGCGCTTCGTGAATGTCGGTCACGGAGAAGTACAGAATGGAGCCTGGATGGTCGAGCTCCGGCCGCTCGGGCCGCGCCAGCATCAGGCGAATGCCTCCGCAGTCAAAGAAGGTGAGCGGGCCCGCCGCGAAGAGATACTTCATGCCCAGCGCGTCGCGGTAGAAGGCCGTGGCGCGCTCCGGGTCCTGGACGTTCACGCTGATCTGGCGAATCTGGTTGAGCCCGAAGGCTGGACTGGCTGGCATACAAACCTCCTTGCATGGCGCGGGAAAATTAGTTAGCATAGCTAATTAATGTAATGACACGCCACAAGGAACGCAAGAGAAAAATGGCTCCGGCGCGCGAAGCCGTGGCCGACCGCCTGCACTCGGCGGCCATCCGCCTGCTGCGCCGCCTGCGCGCCGAGGACCGCGCCAGCGGCGTGGGCCCTGCGCAGCTCTCCGCGCTTTCCGTGCTGGTCTTTGGCGGGCACATGTCGCTCTGCGGCCTGGCCGCTGCCGAGCAGGTGCGCCCGCCCACCATGAGCCGCATCGTGGCCGGCATGCGCCGCGCCGGGCTGGTGCGCGGGCAAACGGCCCGGGAGGACCGCCGCCGGTTGCAGCTGGAGGCCACGCCGCGTGGCGCCCGCATCCTGCAGCGTGGGCGCCGCCGCCGCGTGCGCCGCCTGGTCCGCGCCCTGCGCTCGCTTCCCGCCGGGGAACTGCGCCGCCTGGGGAAAACCGCCGAGCTCCTGCTCCAGCTGGCGCGGAAAGTGTAGGCAGGTCAGCCCAGCAAACGCGCGGCGTCTTTGGCAAAGTAGGTGAGAATCACGTCGGCGCCCGCGCGCCGGATGGACACCAGCGATTCCAGGATGATGCGCTCGCGGTCCACCCAGCCGTTGCGCGCCGCCGCTTCGATCATGGCGTACTCGCCCGATACCTGATAGGCGGCCAACGGCACGTCGAAGCGCGCACGCGCCTCGGCAATCACATCCAGGTAAGGCAGCGCGGGCTTCACCATCACCATGTCCGCGCCTTCCGCGAGGTCCAGCTCGATCTCGCGCATGGCTTCCCGCCGGTTGGCGGCGTCCATCTGATAGGAGCGCCGGTCGCCAAACTGCGGCGCCGAATCCGCAGCTTCGCGAAAGGGCCCGTAGAAGGCCGAGGCGAACTTGGCGGCGTAAGAAAGGATGGGAGTGTTCCACATCCCGGCGGCATCCAGGCCCTTGCGGATCGCGGCCACGCGGCCGTCCATCATGTCCGACGGCGCCACAATATCGATTCCCGCTCCAGCCAGCGACACCGACGTCTTGACCAGGATCTCCAGCGTGGCGTCGTTCACAATCTCATACTCGCCCGCCGCGGCCTTGCCGCCGGGGGGCGGCTGCACCACTCCGCAATGTCCGTGCGACATGTACTCGCACAGGCAAACATCGCCCAGCAGTAGCAGCTCGGGCACTTCCCGTTTGATGGCGCGCGCCGCCCGCTGCACGATGCCGTCTTCGGCCCACGCGCCCGTCGCCACCTCGTCTTTCTTTTCCGGCAGGCCAAACAGGATCAGCGCCGGAAGACCCAGCCCGCGCGCCACTCGCGCTTCCTCCACCGCCTGGTCCACGGAGAGGTTGAAGACCCCGGGCATGGAGCCCACTTCTTTGCGCACACCCTCGCCCGGGCAGACGAACAGCGGATACACCAGCCCTTCAGGGGTGAGCCGCGTCTCGCGCACCAGGGAGCGCAGCCGCTCGTTGCGCCGCAGGCGCCGCATCCGGGTAATGGGGAAGGCCATGGCGCTGGAATTCTAGCAGACCGGCCCGCGCTTCCCCGGCCCCAGGAGCATGCGGCTGGCTGCATCCCGGGCGGGCGCGGGGCGAGTGTCATCCTTAGGTAACAGGCGTTACTTCCGGTATGTTGCCCGGGGCGGAAACAAAGATACAATCGGCTCCGGAGGGCGAATGTCCGCATCCCGCGTCTCCTGGTGGGTGCCTGCTGCCGGCGTTCTGCTGGCAGTTCACGCGGTTGTTTCCCTTACCTGGCAAAAGAGCTTTGCCCTCACCGTCTTCGGGAACATCACCCAGACCGCTCTGTTGACCATCGCTTTTTTTGTGATGTGGCTCAACGTTCGCCCGGCGCGGGGCAGCGTTCGCGGGTTCTGGATGCTCATGACCGTCGGCTGCGGCATGTGGCTGGCAGCCCAGGTACTCTGGACCTGGTTTGAGCTCGTCCTGCGCCGGGAAGTGCCCAATCCATTCCTCGGCGATGTCATCTTCTTTCTGCACGTTGTGCCCATGATGGGCGCCCTGGCCCTGCGTCCTCACCTCGACTCGGGACAACGTCGCTTGCGGCTCGGCTCCGTGGACTTTCTCCTTCTCCTGCTCTGGTGGGTCTACCTCTACTTGCTCCTGGTCATTCCCTGGCAGTACGTCACCATGAGCCTCCCCCTCTACGGCTTCAGCTTCAACGTGCTTTACGACGTGGAGAAGATGCTATTCCTGGCGGTGCTGGGAGCGCTCTGGGTGCGTACGGAAGGCCCCTGGAAGTCCATCTACGCGCATCTGTTCGGCGCCGCCTGCCTGTACATGATCGCGTCGCAGTACATCAATCTGGCCATCGACGCGGAGACCTATTTCACCGGAAGCCTCCTGGACGTCCCCCTGGCGGGATCCATGGCCTGGTTTGTTTGGGCGGGTTTGCGCGGACACAAGCTGGCGCCGGGCGGCGAGGTGGCTGCGAAGCCGGGCCCGCATCGCGAGATCTGGCCTTCCTGGCTGGCCATGGCCGCCCTGCTTTCCATACCGCCGCTCATGGCGTGGGCACATTTCGTCAGCCCGGCCCCAGTGGAGGTGCGCAACTTTCGCCTGCTGGTTTCTCTGCTGGCGGTGCTGGTACTGGCCTTCCTGGTCTTTCTCAAGCAGCACCTGCTGGACCAGGAACTCCTGCGCCTGCTGCGCGCCTCGGAAGAGTCCCTGGAAAACCAGAAGCGCCTGCAAGGGGAACTGATTCGCTCGGAAAAGCTGGCCTCCCTCGGCCGCCTGGTGGCAGGTGCAGCCCATGAAATCAATAATCCGCTTACGGCCATCCTGGGCTATGCCGACATGCTGAGTTCCGACTCCTCCCTGGCCGAAACCCACCGCACCCTGGCTGAAAAGATCCGCCAGCAGGCGCGCCGCACGCGCGAACTGGTGGGGAATCTCATCAGTTTCTCCCGCCAGGCGCCGGGAGAAAAGGTGCTGGTCAACGTCAATTCCGTGGTCACCAACGCGGTCAAGCTGCGCCAACCCGAGCTAGGCGCCAAGAACATCTTTCTGGAACTGCAGGCCAAGCCCGGATTGCCGGGCATTGTGGCCCACGAGCAGCAGCTCCTCCAGGTCTGCCTGCAGTTGATCAGCAACGCGGCCGATGCCATGGGCCAGCAGGGAGGCGGCCTGCTGATGGTGCGCACGCGACAGGAAAACAAACAGGTGGTCCTGGAATTTTCGGATACTGGGCCCGGTGTGCGCGACCCGCAGTATGTCTTCGATCCCTTCTACACCACCAAGCCGGTGGGCAAGGGTTCGGGCCTCGGCCTGAGCGCCGCCTACGGCATCATCGAGGAGCACAACGGCCAGATCGTCTGCCTCAATCGTCCGGAAGGCGGAGCCACTTTCCTGGTCATGTTGCCCGTGGGCGAAGCGCCGAAGCCCGCTGCGGCACCCGCACCGGCTGCTAGCGCCGAACCTGCCCGCAAGGACTGAGCCCGCGCCGCTCCGCACTCCTCCGGCGGTGTACCATGAATCCGACCGTGCCATGGTGCCCGCGCCGCTTCAACACCCCAGTGACCGCGTTCTCGAATTTGACACCCTGAAGGAGATCCTCCGCGCTTACGCCGCCTCCCCCCTGGGCGTGGGACGCATCGCGGCGCTGTCCCCCTCCGCCGACCGTGGCTGGATCGAATCCCAGCAGCAGCGGGCAGAGGAGATTCGCGGCTTTCTGCGTGCCGGAGCGAGCTTTGACTTCGCCGGACTTGCCGATCCGGGAATGCATCTGGAGCGCGCGCGCATCGCGGGTGCAGCACTCGACCCGGACGCGATCCGCGGCGTTCTGGTGGTTGTCGACCGTGCCGCCCAGTGGCGCGAGCTGGTGCGCAACCCGCCCACTGCCCTGCGGGATACGATCGCGGAAATAGCGAGTCTTTCCCAGCCCATCGTCGATTTCTCTGAGTTCCTGCGCTTCTTCCGCCACAAGTTCCGCCCCGACGGCACGCTCGACGATCGCGCCTCGCCGGAGCTGGCGCGCATCCGCCGCGAGCTGGAAAAGCAGAAGCGCCGCATTCAGGAGTCGCTGCAATCCATCCTCCGCCGATGGGCGGAAGAAGGCAGCCTGCAGGAGGACCTGGTCAGCATTCGCGGCGAGCGCTTTGTCATTCCCGTCAAGGCGGAGCAGAAACGCAAGGTCCCGGGCGTGGTGCACGGCGCCAGCTCCAGCGGCCAGACCGTTTTCGTCGAGCCGCTGGAGACCATCGAGCAGAATAACGAGCTGGTCCGCCTGCTGGAAGAAGAGCAGGCCGAAGTCCGCCGCATTCTCCTGGAGATGACGCGGCGTATCGCCGCGGCCGCTGCGGACATTGCCGCCGCCGTCGAGGTCCTGGCCGAGCTCGAGCTGCAGTTCGCCAAGGCCCGTTTCGCCGAAGACTACGACTGCGCCGCCGTCAGTTTTGGCAATGACCAATTGGCTCTGCACGGCGCGCGCCACCCGCTGCTCGAGCATCACCGTAAGGCGCACGGTGGAAGCGTCGTGCCGATTTCTTTGGAGCTCGGCGGCCCGAACCGGCAACTGGTCATCAGCGGCCCCAACACGGGCGGAAAAACTGTGGCGCTGAAGACCGTGGGCCTGTTGGCCCTGATGGCCCAGGCCGGCCTGCCCGTACCCGCCGCCCGCGCCGCCATGCCCGTCTTCGACGCCGTGCTGGCCGACATTGGTGATTACCAGTCCATCGCGCAAAACCTCTCCACCTTTTCCGCGCACGTGACCAACATTGACTTCATCTCCCGCACCGCTACGCAGGGCTCGCTGGTGCTGCTCGACGAACTCGGCTCCGCTACCGACCCGCAGGAAGGTGCGGCCCTGGCCGTCGCCATCGCCGATCATTTTCGCAAGCGGGGCGCGTTGTGCGTCGTCTCCACCCACCACACCGCGCTCAAGGTATACGCCGCCAACGCGGAAGGGGTGCTCAACGCCGCCGTCGGCTTCGACGAAAAAACGCTGCAACCTACCTTCGAGTTGAAGGTCGGCGTGCCCGGCGCCTCCGCGGGCATCAACATTGCGCAGCGCCTGGGCTTGAACGCCGAAATCATCGCCGCGGCCCGCGCCCGCCTGGGCAGCGAAGCCGCCGATGTGGCCCGCTTTCTCGACCGCCTGCACGAAGAGCTGCGCCTGGCGGAGGCGGAGCGCACTCGCCTTCAGGCCCGGGAGCGGGAACTGGCCCGCGAGCAATCCCGCCTGGCATCGCAGGGAGTGCAGGAGCAGCGCACCAAGGTCCGGGAACTCGAGAAAAAGCTGGAAAGCATCTTGCGCGATCTGGAGTACCGCGCGCGGGAGACCGTCAGCGCCGTGCAGGAGCGCGCCGCCGCGCAAAAACTCTCCAAGGACGCCGAGCGCCGCCTTGCCCGCCTGCGTCGCGAGTTTCGCGAGCAGTTTGACGCCGTCGTGGTTGCGCACTCCACGGGCGCGGATCGCAACGACCCCAACTCCCAGCCCGCGCTCGTCCGCCAGGTCGCCGAGGGCGACACCGTAAAGCTGAAGTCGCTCGGCCGCTCGGGCATCGTCAAGCGCCGCCTCGACGACGACACGTTCGAGGTCGAAGTCGGCGCCATGAAGACGCGCGTCACCCGCGCCGAGATCGCCGAGGTTGTCGTCCGCGCCGGCGCCTCGCCCGTCGCGGCGGCCCGCGCCCGCGGCATCTCCGTATCTTTGCGGGAAGAAGACGCCTCCGCGCCCGGCGAAATCAACGTCATCGGACAGACCGTGGACGAAGCCACCCGCAACGTGGAAAAGTTCCTCGACCGCGCCTTCCTCGCCGGTCTCGCCAGCGTGCGCATCGTCCACGGCAGCGGCATGGGCGTCCTGCGCAAGGCCCTGCGCCAGTACCTGCGCCAGCATCCGCAGGTGGAGTCGGTCGCAGAGCCGCCGCAGAACGAAGGCGGCGCCGGGGTAACCGTCGTGGAGCTGAAGCTTTAGCCACGGCGGCAGGGTAGGGAAAACGCCTCTCGCGACTCACGCCGAGCCGGCAAAGCGCAGATGCAGTTATCCACAGGAAGCAGTTGCGGCCCAAGGTTACAATGCCTGACGACGCGCGTTCATCTGCGCGTATCAGCGCTGAAAGTTAAGTCATGTCCAACCCCGGCTCTTTCTCCGACACGGTCAAGCAGCAGGCGGACATCGTCCGCGTGGTCGGCGATTACATCAAGCTGAAGAAGTCCGGGACGCAAAATTTCACCGGCCTCTGCCCCTTTCACGATGAAAAAACGCCGTCCTTCTCCGTGCACGCCACGCGCCAGTTCTACCACTGCTTCGGCTGCGGCGCCTCGGGCGACGTCTTCACCTTCGTGCAGAAGCTGGAAAGCGTCACCTTCCCGGAGGCCGTGCGCGCGGTGGCGCAGAAAATCGGCATCCCCTTGCCCAAGGCTTCTTTCAGCGGGCCGGCGGAAGCGCAGGAAGCACGGCTGCGGGCGGCGCTCCTCGACGCGCATGAGCGCGCCTGCATTTTCTTCGAAGAGCAGTTGCAGAGGCCCGAGGGCGCCCGCGCCCGCGAGTACCTGACCGGCCGCGGCGTGAACGAGGAGGCCATTCGCACCTTCCGCATCGGCTTCGCTCCGGAATCCGGTTTTCTGCTGCGCGACCGCCTGCGCCCTGGTTTCGACGAGGAAATCATGCGTGCCTCCGGCCTGTTTTCCTGGAAGCAGGAAGCCGGCCAGCCGGAAAAGGGAAGCGGCGCCTCCGCCTTGCTCTACTCCAAGTTTCGCAACCGCATCATGTTTCCCATCTCCAGCGAATCCGGCAAGGTGATTGCCTTCACCGGACGCACGCTCGAGACCGGCGACCGCGCCGGGCCCAAGTACCTCAATTCGCCGGAGACGCCCATCTACTCCAAGTCGCGAGTGCTGTTCAACCTCGACCGCGCGCGCGAAGCCATCCGCAAGCTCGATTACGCCATCCTGGTTGAGGGGCAGATGGACTGCATCTCCGTCTTCGCCGCCGGTTTCCACAACGTGATCGCCAGTTCAGGTACGGCGTTCACCGAGGCGCAGGCGCGCCGCCTGGCGCGCTCCTCGCGCAACATTGTCGTAAATTTCGACCCCGACGCCGCCGGCGCCGCCGCCGCCGAGCGCTCCCTCGCGCTGCTGGTGGCCGAGGACTTCCAGATCAAGGTTCTGACCCTCGAGGCGGGCTTTGACCCCGACCTCTTCCTCCGCCGTCGCGGGCGCGACGCCTACGGCGAAGCCCTCCGCCGCTCGCCGAAGTACTTCGACTTTCTCATTGAGCGGGCCCGGCATTCCTTTCCCGTGCGCTCGCCGGAAGGTAAGGTGCAGGCGGTGAATTTTCTCCTGCCGCACATTCACCGCGTGCCCCACCGCATCGCCCGCGACGAACTGGCTGTTCAGGTGGCGCAAAAGCTGGGCATTGATTCCGCCGTGCTGCGCCAGGAGCTGAAGCACGCCGCGCGCACGCGGTCCTCTACCGTCAAGGTGCCGGACGAAATCCAGCTCACGGATGCCGAGCGCATCCTCATTCGCGCCCTGGCCTCCGCCGGCCAGCTTCGCGTCGAGCACGGGACCAACCCCGTCTCCGAGCCCGACGAGCAGTTGGACCCGCGTCGCCAGGCACAGTTTGTTCTGGGCAAGGAGCGCCTGCACGCCGGCCTGGCCTCCGAGGCTCTGCTGCAGGCGCTCATGGACGCGGAAACTCCCTCCGAAGACCTCATGGCGCTTCCCCTGCAAGAGACCGACCGCCGCCTGCTGGCGGGTATCCTGATGGAAGAGCACGAAGAGTTGACCCCGGAGCTTCTGGAGGGCGCCGTGGATGCCTTGCGTCGCCGCCACCTGGAACGCCGCCAGCGACAGATCAAGGCCCAGATCGTGGAAGCCGAACGCCTGCGCGATTCCGACTCCCTCTCCCGGCTGATGCAGGAAAAGGTGGCAGTCGACCGCGCCCTGGCGGCCCGCTGAAGTCTCGCCCTGTAGCGCAAGAAGAGTTTTGTTTTCAGTTGTCTGGAAAGAATCCATCGACCCTCCTCGCGCATCTAATGGGAAGGTGGCGGTGTGCGCTTGCTGGCTGCGTTGGACTCTTGCACGAAGGCATGGATGCATAAGAGCGTCCGTGCTAACATAGTTAGGTTTTGTATTTTCCCCGCTTGCGCTACGAATTTCCCGGCAGCTGACCCGGCAACGTTGCTCTCGGCAACGGGTGTCGGAAAATACGGAAAAGGAATCTGGCTTGGCCCTCGAAGAAAAATTTGACGAAATCAAGAAGCTGATCGACGCCGGCAAGGAGAAGGGTTACCTCACGTACAGCGAGGTGAATGACTTGCTCCCGCATGATGTCCACTCGCCCGAGGATTTGGACGACTTGCTCACTACCATCGGCACCCAGGGCATTGATGTTCTCGAAGGACACCCCAAGATGCCCTCCTCGGAGCTGGATAAGAAGTTCGAGCAGGAAATCGAGGCCGGCGAGGACGTCGAGCTGGACCTGACTCCCGGCGCGCTGGAAAAGACCAACGACCCCGTGCGCATGTATCTGCGGGAGATGGGCACGGTGCCGCTGCTGACCCGCGAAGGCGAGGTGGAGATCGCCAAGCGCATCGAGCGCGGCCAACTCCGCGTGCTCAAGGCGCTTTCCCGGTCGCCCATCGTGATCCGCGAAATCCTCGCCATCGGCGAAGACCTGAAGCGCGGCGTGCGCTCCATCAAGGAGATCGTCACCTTTGAGGAGGAGGAGCTCACCGAAGAGATCCTCGAAAAGCGTGTTCAGGAGGTTGTGCGTCGCATCGACAGCCTCAACAAGCACTACCGCCGGGCCGTGCAGTTGAATGAGAGGCTGGCGCAGATTCCCGCCAAGAAGAAGGCTCGCGAATATCGCCGCTGCCAGTGGAAGCTGGGTCGCGAGATCGTCACCATCTCGCTTTTGATCCGCAACTTCGGGTTCATCAACCTGGAGCGCAAGCGCCTCATCGACCGCGCCACCAAGACCGTCGAAGTCATGCGCTCGCTGGACCGCCAGGTCAACAGCCTGGAGCGCAAAATCGACGGCACGCGCAGCGAGAACCTCAAGAAGGACTACCGCAAGGCCCAGCGCCAGAGCCGCAACGATTTGCAGCGCCTGGAAGAAGAGGCCGGCGTCACCTTCCAGGAGCTGCGCCGCACCCAGCGGGAAATCATCCAGGGCGAAATGGATGCCGAGCAGGCCAAGCGCGAGCTCATCGAGGCCAACCTGCGCCTGGTGGTCTCCATCGCCAAAAAGTACACCAATCGCGGCCTGCAGTTTCTCGACCTCATCCAGGAAGGCAACATCGGACTCATGAAAGCGGTGGACAAGTTTGAGTACCGCCGCGGCTACAAGTTTTCAACCTACGCCACTTGGTGGATTCGCCAGGCCATCACCCGCGCCATCGCGGACCAGGCCCGCACCATCCGCATTCCCGTGCACATGATCGAGACCATCAACAAGCTCATCCGCACCTCGCGCCAGTTGGTGCAGGAGCTGGGCCGCGAGCCTACGTCGGAAGAAATCGCCAAGCGCATGGATATCCCCGTGGCCAAGGTGCGCAAGGTGCTGAAGATCGCGCAGGAACCCATCTCGCTGGAAACGCCCATCGGCGAAGAAGAAGATTCGCATCTGGGCGACTTCATCGAAGACCGCGCCGTGGTCTCTCCCGCGGAAGCGGTCATCAACGTCAACCTCAAGGAGCAGACCGCGCACGTGCTGCGCACCCTCACGCCGCGCGAGGAGCGCGTCATCAAGATGCGCTTTGGCTTGGAGGATGGCTCCGAGCACACGCTCGAGGAAGTCGGCCAGTCTTTCGCCGTCACCCGGGAGCGCATTCGTCAGATCGAAGCCAAGGCCTTGCGCAAGCTGCGCCATCCTTCCCGCTCGCGCAAGCTCAAGGCCTTCATGGATGGTGCCCAGGAGTAGGTCGCTCCCAACCGCTCTTGACCATGCACCTTGCGACGTCCTGGCTCCTGCCGCTAAACATTGCGAGGCGTCGCGCGGCTGTTTTTCCTCTCTCTTCCACAGCTAAGTACCGAAGTTAACAGCTTCTTCACAACGGCAGTGCGGATTGTGCTTGCCTGGGAGGTGTGCCTCAGGCAATCTCGGCGGCAACCACCGAGTGCGATGTTCCGAGCGCGCGTCGCCGCGAGCGACGCGCCAGACTCCAGGCGCCGTGCCGTTTTTCCGGCCCGCCCTTGGCGTCCGGACAAGCACTTGCGATGCGGCCCGTGCGGCTGGCACGGGCCGCCTTTTGTTCGTCCTCATTTCGGCTGGTGTAGGAATATGTCGGGGAATCCTGTTTCCTCGGTTGTGGGGTATCGAATACTGGTTTTTGTACCTGTTTCGCGGTAGGATATTTTCGTATATTCTTCGCCCATAATGGCTGCCACCGATCACAGCCTCGAACGCGGCATGCCGGCCAGCCTCGACGCCGAGCGCTCCATTTTGGGCGCCGTCCTGCTGGACAATCTGGCCTATCACCAGGCGGCGGAATCGCTCCGGCCCGATCACTTTTTCCTGGATTCCCACCGCCGCATCTTCCAGCGCATGATGGAGCTGGCCGAATCCAGCCGTCCCATCGACTTGGTAACGCTCTCCGAAGAACTGGGCCGCCGCAGAGAATTGGAATCAGTCGGTGGCGCCGCCTATCTTTCTTCGCTCACGGACGGCTTGCCGCGCCGCTCCAGCATCGAGCACTACGTTCGCATCGTGAAGGACAAGGCCATGCTGCGCGGCCTGATTCACGCGGCCAACAGCGCCATTGCCCGCGCCCTGGAACAGAGTGACTCGGCCGAAGAGGTCCTCGATGCCGCCGAAACCTCGATCTTCCAGCTTTCCGACGCGCGCATCGGTCGCGGTTTTTACGGCATTGCGGAAATCGTCAAGGACTCCTTCGGGTCCATCGACGCCCTCTACCAGCGCGGCCAGCGCATTACCGGGCTGCAAACGCATTACGAAGACCTGGATGCACTCACCAGCGGCTTGCAACCCTCCGACCTGGTCGTGGTCGCAGCCCGGCCCTCCATGGGCAAGACTGCTTTTGCGCTCAACATCGCGGAAAACGTCGCCGTCAAGGACCATAAGGTGGTCGGCGTGTTCTCGCTGGAAATGTCGCGCGAGGCCCTCCTGCTGCGCCTCCTGTGTTCGGAGGCAGGTGTGGACTCGCACAAGTTGCGCATGGGCTTTCTGGGCCGCGAGGACTATAACAAGCTGGTGTCCGCTCTCGGCCGCCTGGCCGAAGCGCCCATCTTTGTCGACGACACGGCCGGCATTTCCCTGCACGAAATGCGCGCCAAGGCCCGGCGCCTGCAGCAGTCCCAGGGCCGCTTGGACCTCGTCATTGTGGATTACCTGCAACTCATGTCGGCCAGCGTGGGCGGGCGCCGCTTTGAGAACCGCACGCAGGAAGTTTCCGCCATTTCCCGCGGACTGAAGGCCCTGGCCAAGGAGTTGCGCGCCCCCGTTTTGGCGCTCTCCCAGCTCAGCCGTGCCCCGGAGAGCCGCGGCGGCGACCATCGCCCCCAGCTCTCTGACTGCGTGAGTCCGGCTCCATCGAGCAGGATGCCGACGTGGTGGCATT
>CAYRII010000055.1:0-4542 GCA_964424245.1 uncultured Terriglobales bacterium
ACCCTCAACCTCCTGGAGGACTTCAACGCCGAAAAGAACCGCCTGGAGCAGGGCCAGCGAGCCACGCTCAACATCCTGGACGACTTCAACGCCGAGAAAGACAGAATGGAGCAGGGCCAGCGGGCTCTGCTGAACATCCTGGAGGACTTCGAAGCTGAAAAGGCCAAGGTCGAAGTGGCCAACCAGAACCTGGAAGCGGCCAACCGCGAACTGGAAGCCTTTAGCTACTCGGTCTCGCACGACCTGCGCGCCCCGCTGCGGCACCTGGATGGCTTCTCCCGCATCCTGTTGGAGGACTACGCGCCGCAACTGGATGATCCCGGCAAGAAGTACGTGCAGCAAATCAGCTCTGCCAGCCGGGCCATGGGCCAACTCATTGATGAATTGCTGGGCCTTTCCCGCATGGGACGCCGCGAAGTGCAGCGGCAGATGACCGGGCTGGACACACTGGTGCGGACGACGGTGGCGGAACTGGAACCTGCCGGCGACGGCCGCACGGTGGAGTGGAAGATCGGCCAACTGGGGTTTGCCGACTGCGACCCCGCGCTGATGAAGCAGGTGTTCGCCAACCTGCTCTCCAACGCGCTCAAGTACACGCGGCCACGGGAGCAGGCGGTGATCGAGGTCGGCCAGACGAAGTCCAACGGCCAAAATGTTTACTTCGTTCGCGACAACGGGGTGGGCTTCAGCATGAAGTACGCGAACAAACTCTTCGGCGTATTCCAGCGGCTGCATCGCGCGGAGGACTTTGAGGGCACGGGTGTGGGCCTGGCCACGGTACAGAGAATCATTCACAAACACGGTGGCCGCGTTTGGGCGGAGGCGGAGGTCAACCAGGGCGCTGTGTTCCATTTCACCCTGGGCGCCGTTGATGCCGG
This sequence comes from uncultured Terriglobales bacterium, assembly GCA_964424245.1. Lineage (GTDB taxonomy): Bacteria > Acidobacteriota > Terriglobia > Terriglobales > Acidobacteriaceae > CAYRII01. The sequence goes on from CAYRII010000055.1 coordinate 879, forward strand.
CGCCACCGGCGCTGCCAGGGACATGAAGGAGATTGGGAATGCCTAAAGAAGAAGTAGAAATTCTTTTGGTGGAAGACTCCCCGGAGGACGTGGAACTCACGATGCACGCGCTGCGGCGGGCCAAGCTGGTGAACAAGATTCATTTGGCGCGCGACGGCGAGGAGGCGCTGGACTTCCTGTTCTGCCGCAACGCCTACCGCGAGCGCGCCCCGGCGCCCAACGTCCGGCTGGTGCTGCTCGACCTGAAGCTGCCCAAGGTGGACGGGCAGGAAGTGCTGCGCCAGATCAAGGCCGATCCCAGCACCCGCAGCATCCCCGTGGTGGTGCTGACTTCTTCGAAAGAGGAGCGGGACCTGATGCAGAGCTATCAACTGGGCGTCAACAGCTATATCCAGAAGCCGGTGGACTTCGACCGCTTCCGCGAAGTCATCGAGCAAATCGGGCTGTACTGGCTGGTGGTGAATGAAGTCCCGCCCGTCAAGCCGGCCGCAGCGGAGGCGAAGTGACGCACGTCCTGGACAAAGCATCCGCGCCCAGTCCGGGCTCGGCGGGGCCGCTGCGCGTCCTGCTGGTCGAAGACAGCATCGCCGACGCGAATCTCATCCAGCGCCAACTGGAGCGGGCCGGTTATGACGTTACCGCCGACGTGGTGGAGGACGCCGAGGGATTCGCCGCGCGGCTCGGCGCGCAGCCCTACGACATCATTATTGCCGATTACAACCTTCCCCAGTGGACCGGGATGGCGGCGCTGCTGGCGCTCAAGGAGTCGGGCAAGGACATTCCCTTCATCCTGGTAACCGGTTCGCTGGGAGACGAACTGGCGGTGGAATGCCTGAAGGCGGGCGCGGCCGATTACGTTTTGAAGGACCGGCTGGCCCGGCTGCCGATGGCGGTGCTCGGTGCCCTCAAGGAAAAGGCGATGCGGGCCGAGCGCCGCCAAGCCGAGCGCGAGCGCGCCCGCCTGGCCGCGGCCATCGAACAATCCAACGACAGCGTTGTCATCACCAACGCGAAAGGTGAAATCGAGTACGTCAATCCCGCCTTTACCGCGCTCTCGGGATACAGCCGGAAGGAGGCTCTGGGACGCAACCCGAAATTCCTCAAGTCCGGAAAGCACGACCAATCCTTTTATCAGCATTTGTGGAACACGGTCCTGGGGGGAGAAATTTGGCAGGGAGAAATCACCAACAGGAAGCGAGACGGAAGTCTCTACACGCAGCGGACGACGATCACGCCGGTGCGCGACGGTGCCCGGGAAATCGCTAACTTCATAGCCATTTGCGACGACGTTACGGAACGGAGGAAGCTCGAGGAGCAGCTCCGCCAGGCGCAAAAAATGGAAGCCATTGGCCAGCTCGCGGGCGGCGTGGCGCACGACTTCAACAACCTGCTGATGGTAATCCGGGGCTACACGGAACTGATGATGGACAAACTCGGCCCCGACCATATCCTGCGGCGCAACGCTCAGCACGTCATGCAGGCCTCGGAACAGGCGAGCACACTGGTGCGCCAGCTCCTGGCCTTCAGCCGCAACCAGGTGCTGGCCCCCAAAGTCCTGGACCTGAACCAGGTAGTAGGCGAGGTGGGCAGGATGCTGCGCCGTCTGATCGGCGAAAACGTCCGGTTCAATGTGATTGCGGGAGAAAACCTGGGCCGGGTGAAGGTGGATCCCGGGCAGATCGAACAGGTGCTGCTGAACCTGGCGGTGAACGCGCGCGACGCCATGCCTGAAGGCGGCGATCTGATTATTGAAACCTCCAATACCGTCCTGGATGGAGCCTACGCGCGCCGCGACGGCAGCGCCGAAACCGGCGCCTACGTCCTGCTGGCAGTGAGCGACAACGGAGCCGGCATGGACGAGGAAACCATGTCCCGCATCTTTGAGCCGTTTTTTACCACCAAGGAGCAGGGCGAGGGCACCGGCCTCGGGCTGGCCACGGTCTACGGCATCGTGAAGCAGAGCGGCGGCAATATTTTCGTGTACAGCGAACCGGGATGCGGCACCACCTTCAAGATCTACCTGCCTCGCGTGGAAGCGGAATTGGATCACGCGGCCGCCAAGACCCCGGCCAAATCGGCCCACCGCGCCACCGAGACCGTCCTGCTAGTGGAGGACGAGGAAGGTGTGCGGCGTGTTTCGCGAGAGTTCCTGGAAACGCGAGGCTACACGGTGCTGGAAGCCGCCAGCGGCGAAGAGGCCCTCGACATGATCCGCCAGCACCAGGGCGCCATCCACGCCGTGCTGACCGACATGATCATGCCGGGCATGAATGGACGGAGCTTTGTGGAACAACTGCGGATTCAGCGCCCGGAGATCAAGGTGCTCTTCATGTCCGGCTACACGGAAAAGGGAATGTCGAGCAGCGACCTGCTGGTGCCCGGGTCCGCCTTCCTGGAAAAACCCTTCCACGGCGACGACCTGGCAAAGAAGATGCGCGAGCTTCTGAGCGGGAACCACCCGCCATAACCCTCAAGGCTGGCGTGCACGGACGCAGCCACCAAGCGCTAGGGGCGAAGTGCTTCCTGAGCGTGCATTCGCCGACTCAGGCGGAGCGCTGCCGGTGCCGTTCCCGCACTTCCGCTTCGGCGCGCAGCCAGTCTTCGGCGGCGTGTCCATCCTCACGGCCCCGCTCCTCGTAAAGCTCGTAGGCGCGGCGGCTGATTTCTTCCTGCAAGTCGGGCGCAAGGTGGGAAGTCGCAGTCGCGGCGGTGGTCGGTTTCTTGCGCGTTCGGCCTGGGCTGGCTGCGGGTCGTTTCTGTGTGGCCATGGATCACTCCGCCTATGAAGATGCCGGGAAACGGGCGGTGTGGCACCTGCATCCCGGGTGTCCTTCACTGTACCAAGTTCGCCTGTGGATTTTTCGGTAGCGGGAGAAAAAAAGCGCTCCTTCCGCGGGCAATCAGTGAAAGTCATGGGAGCGCATTTGCGCGCGCGTGACGGCGAGGGAAAAGACGCGCTCGGCGCGCACCGAGACCACGCGGTCCTGGTTCTGCAGCCTGCCTTCGACCACCAGAAACGGCTCGCTCACCAGCAGGGTGCGCTGGCGGTCGAAGACGTCTGGAGTGAGGATGACGTTGGCGATGCCGGTCTCGTCTTCCAGGCTGAGGAAGACGAAGCCGCGCGCGGTGCCGGGGCGCTGCCGCGCGATTACGCATCCGGCCACGCGCACGCGGCGGCCGCCGGCCAGGCGCGGCAAATCGCACGCGCGCTGCACGCCCAGGGCCTCCATCTTCGCCCGCCGGTACGCCATGGGATGCGGGCCCACGCTCAGCCCGGTGCCGCGGAAGTCGGCTACCAGGCGCTCCTCGGCGCGCATGGGGGCGAGCGGCGAGCCTGGTTCCGCCGCGGCCGCTTCCTGCAGCAGCGGCCCGCTCGGCCGCGCGGCGCGCGCCACCTGCCACAGCGCGTCGCGCCGGTGGAGCCTGGTTCCTGGTTCCCGGGTCGCAGTTCGCAGATGCACCTGCTGCGCGAATTTTTCGGAGAACTGAGAACCGGGAACGGAGAACGCATTCAACGCCCCAATCTCCGCCAGCGTCACCAGCTCGTTCTTGCGCAGCTCGGGGACGCGCCGCGCCAGCTCATCCACCGAGGAGAAAGGTTCCCGCGCGCGCTCCCGCAGCAACGCTTCGGCGGCCTCGCGCCGCAGTCCTTTGACGTAACAGA
>CAYRII010000055.1:4642-12443 GCA_964424245.1 uncultured Terriglobales bacterium
CACGCCGTGGCGCTGCGCGTCCTTGACCACGGTGGCCGGCTGGTAGAAGCCCATGGGCTGGTTGTTGAGCAGGGCGGCGGTGAAGGCAGCCGGGTAATGGCACTTGAGGTAGGCGCTGGCATAGGCCAGCAGGGCGAAGCTGGCGGCGTGCGACTCGGGAAAACCGTAGAGCGCGAAGGCGGTGACAGACTGCACGATCTCATCCTGCGCCGGGCCGGTGATGCCGTTGCGCTCCATGCCGCGGCGCAGCTTGTCTTCCATCTCCCGCATGCGCGGCTGCGGGCGCCGGAAGCCGAAGGCGCGGCGCAACTCTTCGGCCTCGCCTCCAGTGAACCCGGCGGCGATCATGGCCATGCGCAGCAACTGCTCCTGGAAGAGCGGCACGCCCAGCGTGCGGGCCAGCACCGGCTCCAGCGAAGCATGCGGGTAGCGCACCGGCTCGCGCCCCTGCCGCCGCTTCAGGTAGGGATTCACCATGCGCCCCACGATGGGTCCCGGGCGGATGATGGCCACTTCCACCACGATGTCGTAAAAATTCCGCGGACGCAGGCGCGGCAGGCAGGACATCTGCGCCCGGCTCTCCACCTGGAACATGCCCACGGTGTCGGCTTCCTGGAGCGCGCGGTAGACGGCGGGATCGTCCGGCGGCAGGTGCGCCAGGTCCACCTCCTCGCCGTGGCCTGCGCGGATGAGCTCGAGCGCGTCCCCCAACGCTGCCATCATCCCCAGCCCCAGCAGGTCCACCTTGATGATGCCCAGGTTGGCGCAGTCTTCCTTGTCCCACTGCACCACCACGCGGCCGGGCATGGAGGCGGGCTCGAGCGGCACCACCGCGTCCAGCTCGCCTTCGGCGATCACCATGCCGCCGGAGTGCTGGCCCAGGTGGCGCGGCAGGTCCTGCACGGCCAGGAAAAGGTCAAAGAACTTTCTTATGCGCGGATGGCTGAGCTCGAAACCGGCTTCGCGGAACTGGCGCGCGGCGGTGTCGCCGGGGTCTTGGTACTCCCAGGAACTCATCAGGCGCGCCAGGCGGTCGAGCGTGGCCGCGTCAAAGCCCAGCGCCTTACCCATCTCCCGCGCCGCCGAGCGCCCGCGGTAGGTGATGACGTTGGCGGTCATGGCCGCGCCCCGCTCGCCGTAGCGCCGGTAGACGTGTTGGATCACGCGCTCGCGCGGCTCGCCGCTGGGCAGGTCGAGGTCGATGTCCGGCCACTCGCCGCGCTCTTCGGAGAGGAAGCGCTCGAAGAGCAGGTCCATCCCTACCGGATCCACGGCCGTGATGCCCAGCGAGTAGCAGACGGCGCTGTTGGCGGCTGAGCCCCGTCCCTGCGCCAGAATGCCCTGCTCGCGGCAGTAGCGCACCAGGTCCCACACAATCAGGAAGTAGCCCGCGAGGTCGAGTTTTTCGATCAGCGCCAGCTCGCGCGCAATCTGCCGCCGCGCCCGCGCGTGGTAGGGACGATAGCGCCGGCGCGCGCCTTCCTCCGTGCGCGCGCGCAAAAACGACGTCATGGTTTCGCCCGCGGGCACGGGGTAGCGGGGAAAGCGGTAGCCCAAGTCGCGCAGCGTGAACCCGAGGCGCGCGGAAAGCTCCCCGGTATTGCCGATGGCCTGAGGCAGGTCGGCAAACAGGCGCGCCATCTCCGCTGCCGGCTTCAGGTGGCGCTCGCTGTTTTTCGCCAGCAGGCGGCCGGCGGTGGCCAGCGTGCGGTGATGGCGGATCGCAGTCAGCGCATCCAGCAGCTCGCGCTGCGGCGGCGTGGCGTAGCATGCGCCGTTGGTCGCCAGCAGCGGCAAACTCAGGCTGCGGGCAATTTCCACTGCGGCCTGGTTGCGCGCTTCCTCTTCGCGGGCGTAGTGGCGCTGCAGCTCCACGTACATGCTGCCCGCGCCGAAAATCTCCGCCAGGCGCGCCAGCGCGCGCCGGCCCGCTTCCATGCCGCCTTGCGCCAGCGCCGCCTGCAGCGGACCCTCATCATCGCCGGTCAGGCAGATGAGCCCGGCGGCGTGCGCCGCCAGGTCTTCTTCCCGGGCTGCGCCCTCGCCCTTCCTCGCGCCCAGCTTCATGCGCGTCACCAGCCGGCAAAGGTTCTGGTAGCCGGCGCGGGTCTCAACCAGCAGCGGCAAGCGGAAAGCCAGGGATCCGATGGCCCCATCCGGCGATGCCCCCCAAAATTCCTTGACGGTAATCTCCGCTCCTACGTGCGCGCGCACGCCCGCTCTCTCCGCCGCCAGGTGCATGCGCGGTGCGCCGTAGACGCCGTCACGGTCGGTGAGCGCCAGCGCCGGCATTTGCAGACGGGCGCAGTGCTCGGCCAGCTCTTCGGGCAGGGAAGCGCCCTCGAGGAAGCTGAACCCGGAGCACGCGTGAAGCTCGACGTACTCAGTCATAGCTTCCCTCCAGGAACCAGCGGCTGCTGGCCAGGTCGCGGTAGAGGCGGAAGAACGCGATGCCGCCCGTGTCCTCCAGGGCCACGTCCCACTCGTCGCGCGCCCAGCCGTTCTTTTCCTCCCACCACTCGCCGGAGGCGCGCCACGGTCCCGCCAGCCACACCACCGCGCCGCGCGCCACGGATGTGGAGACGCGCTGCGGCCGCCCGCCGTGCACCTCCACCGTGGCGGCCAGCGGCGGGCGAAACAGGCGCAGCGCCATCAGCGCCGCGCCGCCGGACTGCTTGCGCGCCGCCGCGCCCGGGCGGGCTGCAGGATGGAAGCGCGTCATGCGGAAGGCGCGAGGACGGTGCGTATCCTCCACCTGCGGCGTGCCCACCGCCGCATCCTCCCGCGCGCCACCCAGTCGTGCCAGCAGCAGCTCCAGTTTTTCCGGCTGCGGCGCTTGGGGAAGAAACAGCCCGTGCTGCTCCACGCGCGGCTTCACCGGCTCGGCGGCCAGCGTCACCTTCACCACCGGCGCCGGCGGCGGGTGCGCCATAAGCTCCAGTTGCAGCAGCTTGAGGAAGACACGTGCCTCGCCCAGAGGCACGGGCAACCGCAGCGTGCGCTCGCAGGTGGAAGGAGCGCCCGCGCGCGCTTCCATCTCCAGCCGCAGCCGGAGTGCGTTGGTGGCCAGCGCGCGCGCCGCCAGCCGCGCGCAAATCTGCTCCAGCATGTGGTGGAGCACGAAGGCCAGCGGCTCCAGCAGCGCCACCGGCGATTCCAGCTCAAGAACCTCGGCAAAATGTTCCGGCTCGTCGGCAAGAGCAAGCTCGCGCATCTCCGCGCCCCGCGCCAGCTTCTGCAGCCGCACTCCTTCCTGCCCCAGGCGCTCCGCCACCGCCACCGGAGGCAGCGCCGCCAGAGCGCGAAAAGTGTGCACGCCCCAGCGGTCCAGCGTTTCCAGGATTTCCTGCGGCGCGCCCAGCACATCCAGCGGCAGGCCGCCCAGCCGCTCCGCCTCTTTCCCCGCGGCAATGACGGTGACGCCGGGAAAGCCGCGCGCCGCGTAGATAGCGGCGTCCGGGTTCGAGGCCACGGCCACGCGGGCTTCGAATCCCAGGCGCGCGGCGCGCCCGGCCAGCGCTTGCGCCGTCCTCTGCGGCGGGCCCAGCAGCCGCTCCAGCCCCGCAAGGTCGAGTACCACCGTGTCCGGGGCGGCGCACTCGACGCGCGGAGAAACACCGCGCGCGCAGTCCAGCAACGCCGCTTGCGCCGTCTCCTCCTGCTCCGCCACCCGCCGCCGCAGGATGAGCGCCGCACAGCGCGCCCGCGCCTGCAATTCGCTCATGCCGGACTCCACGCCGCCGGCGCGCGCCGCCGCGTTGGCCGCCGCCACCACTTCCAGCGGCGGCGCGCCTTCCAGCACGGCCACCGCCTGCTGGCGCAGTTCCGGCTCCAGGCGCACCACCGCCTGCACAGGGAAATCGGGCACGTGGAGCGCAGCAAACGGCATGGCAATGATTCCTCGCGCGGCGCAAAAAATCATCCCGCCCATGCCGCCCGGAGCGCGAACGCCGCGGCCGCGGAGCGCGGTGGCCGCGCCGGATGCAGGCGCGAGCGCACCACCTCGGCGCGCACGCGCAGGCCGCGCAGCAGGCAGGCGTGTGCTGGAGCGCACTCCTGCGGGGCGGGGAAGCAGTGCGCGCCCGCCGGCTCCAGCCGCAGCGCCAGCGAGGCGCAGCTCCCGGCGCAGGGCTCCTGCTCCAGCGCCACCAGCACCGTGGGCGTAGGCTCCACCGCGCGGCGAAAGCGGAACCAGGAGGTCAGCGGGATGCGCCGCGCCTGGCGCGGCGCGATGTCGCCCAGGTCCATCACTACCAGCCCGAAACCGCCTGCTCCCAGCAGCAGGTCGGTGGCGCGCAGCGCGCGCTCCAGGTTCCTGCAGCGCACCCACAGCAGCCTTTCCAGCTCCACGCCCGCGGCTGCGGCAGAGTGCGGATCGAAGGCGTCGCTTGCGTCCACCCATGCGCATACTTCGCCGCGCCGCGTGCACGCGGCCATCAGCGATAGCAGCAGGCTGGTGCGTCCTGAAGACGGCCGGCCGAAGATCTCCGTCAGCGCCCCGCGGGGCACCCCGCCGGTGAGTGCGTCCAATTCCGCAATGCCGGTGGCCACCGTCTCCGGTGCCGGTCGCTCGCGCAGGAGCCCGGGCAGGGCCAGGTGCTTCGCCAGTTCGCGCGCCCCCCACCGGGGCGAAACGCCGCGCTGCAGGAGTTCCGCTTCCGGCGGCGAGGAAACAGGAATAAGGATGGCGGGCTGCATGAGAAAACCTCGTTGCAGGAAGTTCGGCGCTGGCGCCTCTTGCACGCGCCTTAGTTTAGTTTCGCTTTTTATTCGCCTAAAAAGTGAGATTCTGCTCCCTCCCGTCCGGGTTGTCAAGTGCCTTCTGGGAAATTTATCAAGTGCCTGTAAATCAATTACTTACCAAAAATATTGTTTCTGTGATCGGCCCTTTTCAAGCTGCATTTCTGCTTCTTCAAAAAACCATTCACGGAAACGGCCTGGCGGGCTTTCCGCCACCGTGACCCAAAAAAAGGTGCAAATTGCTCCGCGTCCGTGGTACAAAGCCTGCGCAATTTTTTTCCCCGTCACAGAGAGCACATCCCAACCCTGCGACCCGAACCGGGAAAACCGGTCTTTTGAGGAAAGCGCCATGCTGGAAACTCTTAATCTGAAAAAGAAGCTGCCCAAAGCCGTCTACTCCAAGTCCATGAAAGAGCTGCAGGAGAAGCTGCGCCAGTTGCAGTACGCGGCGCAGAAGGCCGAGATCCCCGTCGTCATCTGCCTGGAAGGCTGGGACGCGGCGGGCAAGGGCCAGGTGATCAAGAAGCTGGTGGAGAAGCTCGACCCGCGCCTGTTCCGCATTTATCCCGGCTCGGCGCCCTCCCCGCTGGAGCAGCGCTATCACTTTCTTTGGCGCTACCAGGTGGTACTGCCCAATGACGGCGAGATGGCGCTCTTCGACCACTCCTGGTACGGCCGCGTGCTGGTGGAGCGCTGCGACAAGCTGGTGAAGAAAAAGTTGTGGCGCGAGGCCTACGAACAGATCAATCAGTTTGAGCGCTGGGTCTCCGATGATGGGCAGGTCCTGGTCAAGTTCTGGCTGCACATCTCGCAAAAGGAGCAGAAGAAGCGCTTCCGCGACACTCTGCGCGATCCGCTGCTGCGCTGGAAAATCAGCAAGGAATACAAGCGCCACCACAAGCAGTACGGCCGCTGGCTGGAGGCCGTGGAGGAGATGCTGGCCAAGACCAATTCCGCCAACGCTCCCTGGGCGGTGATCGAAGCCAACGACCTGCGTTGGGCGCGGGTGCGCGTGTTTGAGACCATGGTGGCGCGCATTGAGGAGGCACTGGCCCGGCGCGCCGAGAACCCGGCGATCGTTTCCCGCACTGCCGCGGCGCGCGCCGCCACCAAGCAGGCCCGCGAGGCGCGCACCGTGCGCGACGCGCAACGCGCCCGCGAGGAAGAAAAGAAGACCGCCGAAGCCATTCCCGCGTAGGCGCGTGATGGGTGTGACTTTTGCGCGCGACAGGGCTTTGGTCCTGTGGAAGGAAAGATTCGAGGCACGTCCGCTTTGCACGACGTAGCCGGAGGCTGACCATGCTGGATAAGCTCGACCTGAACCGCAAGCTTTCTCCCAAGCAATACGACAAGCAAATCGGAGCCCTGCAGGTGCGCCTGCGCCAGCTGCACTTTGAGATGTTCCAGCAGCAGGCGCCGGTGCTGTGCATGTTCGAAGGCTGGGATGCCGCCGGCAAGGGTGGCGCCATCAAGCGCGTGGCTGAAATCCTCGACCCGCGCGGCTACACCGTCTCCAGCTATGCCGCTCCCCGCGGCGACGAGCGCACGCATCATTATCTATGGCGCTTCTGGCGCAACCTGCCCCGCGCCGGCCACCTCGGCATTTTCGATCGCAGCTATTACGGCCGCGTCCTGGTGGAGCGCGTGGAGGGCTTTTGCAGCGAAGAAGAGTGGCGCCGCGCCTTCGCCGAAATCAATGAGTTTGAGGCCCACCAGCACTCCTACGGCATGGTCATCTGCAAGTTCTGGGTGCACGTCTCCAAGGAGGAGCAGTTGCGCCGCTTCAAAAACCGCGAGCTCGATCCCTACCGCTCCTACAAGCTCACCGAAGAGGACTGGCGTAACCGCGCCAAGTGGGACGAGTACCACGAGGCCGTCGAGGACATGCTCCTGCATACCTCCACCGCCTACGCTCCCTGGACCGCGGTCGAGGGCAATAACAAGTACTACGCCCGCGTGAAGATGCTGCGCACCGTCGTCAACGCCATCGAGCGGCGGCTGAACTGAAGCGAGAACGGAAGCCAGAAACAGCTGCGCCGCTAACCCCAGCCTGCGGCCGTTTTCCGTGGTCGTTTGCCATAATTTTTGTGCCGCAGTCACCGGCCACTGCTTCTAGGGCGCTATCGTCTAGGGGTTAGGACGTGAGATTCTCAATCTCAAAACCCGGGTTCGATTCCCGGTAGCGCTACCAGCACCGCATCCTCCGGCGTGTTTGACAGCAGATGCCAGCACGTGTGAAACTGATAAGTGAGCGAGTTGTATCTCTGCGCCTCTTTCAGATCATCTGAGCTAAGTCAGCCTATCTGAAGTATTCTCTCTTAGCCCAACCCAACCAGCAGGCTGACATGTTTGCGGGAAACCTTTCCCTGCGTCTGAAGCCCTCCTCGTTGACCGCAGATGACCAAACCTGGAGGTTTCAAATGCATACTACGATCATGAAACTGGTGGCGATTGGTTTGCTGCTGGGCGCTATGTTCTGGCGGCCGTACGGTGGCTACCAGGTTCTGTTCGAGTTCGCTGTTTTCGCCGGGGCCCTGCTCGTAATTGCGCAGTCCTACCGGCTGGACAAGTTCCGCTGGGGCCTTGTCTTCGTCGTAATCGCCGCGCTCTTTAACCCCATCTCTTCGGTTGCGTTTGGGTTCCCTCGCATCGCGTCGCTCTTGCTGAACGCTACCTGCCTGGCCTTGTTCGCGACGTCACTGTTCGTCTTGAAGACCCAGCCCAGGCTGTCGATTGCTTCCATCACCGATCGGACACCCGGAAGTTTGTCCCTATAGAGTTGTTGCTAGGCGGGACGGAATGCGGCTAGGGGTTGGACGGCTCCGGCGGCGCATCGGATAGGTCAAGGTCGGCCGCGTCGCTGGGGCGCTGCTTTTCCAGTTTGCGCTGCAGCTTGCGGGCTGCTTTGGCGCGCTGTTTGTCCTGCCGGTCGCGCTCTTTTTGCCGCTTGGTCCGGCCCGAACCTGAACTACTCGGCATAGCACCTCCTTGGCGAACCCTTTACGTCTTGCCCACGCCTGTGACCCGCGAGCAGCGCGCAGCCTACCAGCCAGGTGATGCA